>JAUNRO010000388.1 GCA_030544185.1 Propionibacteriaceae bacterium
CAACCGGTCTGGCCGACCTCGTTGACCACCGCGACGTCGATGACCAGATCCGCCTCGGCGACCACCTTGTTGACCGTGACGCCTGGGGCGATCTCCACCACATCGGGGGCCTCGGCATCGTGGGGACCGATCAGACCGTCACTGGCGAACGAACGGTGCACCCGCTCGCCCACCAGCGCGCGGATCTCGTCGGCGCTCTGGGCGCGGCGCAGACCATTGGCGGCCACGAGGGCGACATCGTCGATGCCGGCATCGGCAGCGAGGCTGAGGATCTGCTCCAGCGCCTCGGTGCGGATATCGGGCCGGGCCATGCCGGGCGCGGGCCGGGCGGCGTCGGTGAATACCATGGCCACCTTCATCCCGGGCCGCAGCAGATCACCGAGCGGGGCGACGTCACCAACGGGCTCGGCGAGGGCCCGGGCAATCGCCACGGCCGGGTCCACGCCGGGGCGGGACTCGGCCGGATAGGCCACCTTGGTGCCGAGCGGCAGCCGTTCGAGCCGGCAGCCGGCTCCCTCGGCGATCAGCAGGGGTGGGGTGCGCTCGTCCACCTCGAGGACGAAACCGGGGCGGAACATGCTCACATCTCCTTCTTGGGCGTGATCGACCAGCGCGGGGTCTGCGACATGGCGTCCCACTCCACAATCGACCAGGAGTTCTTCTGGGCCGCGCGCATCAACCCGATGTCGGGGTTGACGGCGACGGGGTGACCGACTGCCGACAGCATCGGCAGGTCGACATGCGAATCGGCGTACGCAAAGGATTCCGCCAGGTCGATCCCGTTGCGCGGGGCCCAGTTCCGCAACCACGCGGGGCGGGACTCGCCGACCATCGGCGGGCCGGTGAGAAAACCGGTGCAGCGCCCGGCGGCATCGACCGCGAGGTCGGCGGCGACGATCTCGTCGAACAGCGGCCGCAACGGCCGGGTCAGCGGCCGGATGGCGCCGGTGATCAGCACCGTGGTGTGACCCTGGGCGCGGTGCTCGCGGATCCGGCGCACCGCGTCCGGGGACAGCCGGTCGAGGATGTGCTCGGAGATCCGCTCATCGACGGCCTGGTCGAGGGCGGCGAGGCTCGCGCCCTCATAGCGGCGATAGAGCGCCCGCAGGAATGTGCCGCGGTCGCGGCGCTCGGCCTGCAGATAGCTCGGCAGCGCCTTGATCAACGACGCAACCTCCGACGCCTTGCCGGCCGCCCCGAGCTCGGGGAGCTTGGCCCACAGATAGGTCTCCACGACGTTGCCGCTCATCACGGTGCCGTCGAGGTCGAACACCGCGACGACCGTGGCGGGGTCGGTGGTCGACCCGCTGAGGTCGCGATAGGTCGAGGCCGTCCGGCCGCGGCGCTTGCGGATCGCGTCCATCTTGCGCACCGGCGCGGTCACCGATGGGCAGTGGATCTCCTCGATGTATTCCGTCCAGTCCACCGCCGCCGAGTCGAACGCCCACGTCTCCCGGTCGTCGGGATGCAGCGAGTTGTGCAGCGCCAGGGTGTGGTCGTCGACGAAATGCAGCTCGGTGCGCAGGTATTCGCCGTAGATCGTCAGATAGCGCCGCAGGAATCCGAGCCGTCCGGTGGCCTTGTCGAGGGTCCGGGCGTACGCCCGGGTGCGTGCCGAGCGGGGGGCGAAGCTCAGCACCCTGTCCGCCCACTTGGAGGCGGCCTCCGAGGTGGCGAGGAACCGCTCGACCTGGGCCGAGCCCGGCCAGTTCCAGATCGGCAGCTTCGTCTGGCCGCGGTCGCCGCGGTCGAACGGATGGTTGGTGAAATAGCGCCGCACGTGCTGATAGATGTCGGCGAACGTCAGCGGATTCCGGGCGCCGGAGTTGGAGTGATAGAACTCCGGGGTGCCGATCTCGGGCTCGGTCGCACAGACCGCGAGGATGCAGTTGACGACCATGTCGCAGGGGATGATGTCGATCACCGAGTCGGGCGAGGCCGGGATCTCGGGCAGATCGCCCTTGCCATAGGCCAGGATGATCGGCTCGGCCATCTTGAAGCCCTCGATCCAGCCCGGATAGGGATGCCTCAGCGAGGATTCCACGATCGCGGGGCGCACGATCGAGATGCGCATGTCGTGGCCGAGGTCGGCGACGATCCGCTCCCCCATGGCCTTGGCGAACGTATAGACATCGGTCCAGCCCACCGACCGCGCCCGCTCCGTGCCGGCCAGCACCAGTTGCTCGTGGACCCACTCCTTGCGGCGACGCTCGGTGTCGGCGGCGGTGGTGAGGAAGCCGGCCTGACGGTGTTCGCGCTCGGCCTGCTCGCGCAGCTCGGTGAGCCGCTCGGCGCTGCGGGACTCGATCTCGATGCGCTCGGCGAGCTTGAGGGCCCACTCGGTCTCGACCTGATAGTCCACTGCGTGCTCGTGGGCGGCCTCCTGGATCGCCCCGCGCCGCCGCCCGGCCGTATAAGCCGTCGAGACGTGCACATAGTGCGGGACCTTGACGAGGTTGCCCTCGGCATCCGACATGGCTGCGCGGAACTTGTCGAGGAGGGCCTTGGTGCCGAGCACGTTGGTCTTGAACGCCTGGTCGATCGGCGGGTCGAACGAGACGTCACCGGCGCAGTGGATGAGCACATCGGTGTCACGCGGCAGGTCCGGGACGTTCGGCAGGTCGCCCTCGATCACCTCGACCCGCGCATCCAGCAGTTCCTCCGCACCGCCCGCGGCGTCGCGGACCTCGGCGAAGATGCGCTTCTTGACGAGCTGGATCATCCGGTCGCGCGCCGACGCCGAGCCCTTGCGCCGGACCAGGACGCCGGCGGTCGTGTCCGGGAGTTCGGTGAGGATCTTCCACAGGATCTGCTCACCGATGAAGCCGGTGACACCGGTCAAGACGATCTTCTTGCCGGCCAGGAGATCCTTGAGCCGGCCGTCGAGCAGCGGACCGTCGTGCGCGGTGGCCCCAGGCTGGGCCTCCGCGTCCACTTTGGTCACCGAGTGTCTCCCTCGCGGGTCGGGA
>JAUNRO010000389.1:0-2040 GCA_030544185.1 Propionibacteriaceae bacterium
ACATGCACGCGGACCGGATGGGGATGCTGGTGTGGCAGGACTTCGTGAATGGGGGCGGCCGGTACAACAGGGCCGTGGTGCAGGGTCCGGTGAAGCTGACCTTCCACATTCCGGACCACCGATACGGGCTTTTCGGGCGCCGGAGCCTCGCGGGGCGGATGGACTACTGGCGCGAGGCGGTGGAGACCGTGGCGCTGCTGCGCAACTCACCGTCCATCGTCTGCTGGGTGCCGTTCAACGAGGGCTGGGGCCAGTTCGATGCCGCCGAGGTGACGGCGGCCGTGCGCCGCTGGGAGGGTTCGCGGCTGATTGACCATGCCTCCGGATGGCACGATCAGGGCGCCGGTGATGTGGTCTCGCCGCACGTCTACTTCCGGGTGGTGGTGCCCGGTGAGCGGTGGGGCGAGGACGGCCGCGCGGTGGTGCTCTCCGAGTACGGGGGATACTCACACACGATCCCCGGGCACGAGTTTGCTGCGGAGGAGTACGGGTATGTGAAGTTCCCGGGCCTGCCTGAGCTCACGGAGGCGTTCGCGGCGCTCCAGCGCGATCAGATCATCGCCGCCATCGAGGCGGGCCTTGCCGGGTTCGTCTACACGCAGGTCTCGGATGTTGAGGATGAGACCAACGGTCTCGTCACGGCGGATCGCTCCATCATCAAGGTGGACGCCGAGGTGCAGAGGGCCGTCAACGCCGAGGTCCGTGAGGCCGCAGAGAGGGTCTGGCGCGGTTAGTTCTCGGAGCGCTCGCACCGCCGGGTTTTGTAACGATCTGATTACTTTGAACAGGCTGTGCAGCCTATTCGACAAGTTGTGCTCCCCGTCACGTGCAGTGCTCCGCGGCTGACTACCTTCATCATCACGCACTCATCTGGGTACGCGGCGTCCTCGATCCCCCATCGAGCCGGTGCCCCGGTGGGAACCAACGAGGGTCCCAAGGAGAAGGAGAATTCGATGAGAATCTCACGAGGCAGAAGTGCGGTCGCGCTGGTTGGCGCCATGGCCGTAGTCCTCGCCGGATGTACGGGCGGCGGAGACGCTCCCACGCCCACCACCCCAGCACCCACCGAGGCCGCAACCGAAGTAGAGGCGACCGAGGCACCGGAGCCCACCGAGACTCCCGAGGCCGCTGAGACGACCGAACCCAGCGAGCCACCGGCCAGCGCCGAGGACGCCTACGTGGAGCGCGAGGTCACCGATGGCACCACCACGTTCATGCTGGTGGACAACCCTGAAGATGGCCCCCAAATCTCCTACGGCGTGGACTCTGGTTTCACGCTGATCGAGGAGGAGATCGACGGAAAGACGTACGCCTTCAAGGACATCAACGGCAACGGCGAGCTCGATGTTTTCGAGGACTGGCGCGAGACCCCCCAGGACCGCGCCGCCGATCTCGCGGACGACCTGACGGTGGAGCAGATCTCAGGTCTGATGCTCTTCAGCTCCCACGAGGGATCGCCAGGGGACGGCCTCACCGATCCCCAGCGCACTTATCTCGATCAGGACAAGCTGCGAAACGTGCTGAACGCCGGAAACTCCGACGTCAACCAGAACGTGACGTGGGTGAACGAGATGCAGGCATACGTGGAGTCTCTAGCCACCGATGGCGAGCCCTACATTCCCGCCAACTTCAGCTCGGATCCACGTTCAGAAGCCCAGTCGGGCTCCGCCTACGTCCCGACGGGTTCGGGTGTCTCGCTCTGGCCCTCCGTCCTTGGCTTGGCGGCGACCTTCTCTCCTGAGATCGTTGAGGACTTCGGTCGCACGGTCTCAGAGGAGTACCGGGCGATCGGAATCTCCAACGCCCTCAGTCCTCAGATCGACCTCGCCACCGAGCCCCGTTGGCTCCGCGTCAACGGCACGCTGGGAGAGAATCCCGAGCTGGCTGCAGAACTTGCGGCTGCCTACGTGAGGGGCTTCCAGGGAACCTACGACGAGTCCGGTAACCTCGTTGGCTTCGGAGCGGGTACCGTCCCGACCACGATCAAGCACGCTCCCGGCGACGGCGCGGGTGAGGGCGGCCGTGAGTCGCACCTCGATC
>JAUNRO010000389.1:2050-2967 GCA_030544185.1 Propionibacteriaceae bacterium
CCATCGTGGGCGAAGGCCTTGAGGATCACGGCTCCGTGTTCGCCGCCACCAGCGAGTCCCTCGCGATGATGACGGCGTACTCGATCATGCTCGACGAGAGTGGAGAGATGGTGCTTGGCGGTGACCGTGTCGGCGTCGCCTACAGCCCGGAGATGATGAACTACATCCGCGAGGACATCGGCTTCCAGGGCGCCATCGTCACGGACTGGGCCGTCATGACCGGTCAGAACGACGGGGACGTGTTCATGGCCACTGCGTGGGGCGCCGAGGATATGGATCCAGTGGACCGCTACGTGCGCGTGCTCGAGAACGGCGTCGATATGTTTGGCGGCGTAAACAGCGCCGAGTACATCCTCCAGGCCTACGAAAAGTGGCAGCAGCAGTACGAGGCTGGCGAGCGTGACGTGGACGCGGACACCCGCTGGGCCGAGTCCGGCACCCGCATCCTCGTCCTCTCCTTCGCCGCGGGCCTGTTCGACTCGCCCTTCGTGGATCTTGAGAAGTCTCTCGAGACTGTCGGATCGGCAGAGCGGATCGAGGCCGGCTTCAACGCGCAGCTCGACTCGGTGGTCATGGTCAAGAACGATGGCGTCATCGCCGAGGCCGTGGAGGGTGATCTCTCTGAGATGACCGTCTACATCCCGCACACCTACGACGTTGGCTTCGCCGGCATGTTCGGCCCGCCGTCCGTGGTTGAGGGACCGTCTCTCAGTGTGGAGGCCGCAGAGGAGATCTTCGGAACAGTGATCACTGACGAGGTCGAGCTCGATGAGGACGGCAATGTCACGTCCCAGACGGCCCCCGACCTCGCGGACGTCGACCTCGTGCTCGTGGGCCTGCGCTCCCCGAACAATGGAGACCCGTTCTCGCACGCCGGAATGGACGCCGAGACGGGTGAGTGGTACCCGCTCTCCCTC
>JAUNRO010000390.1 GCA_030544185.1 Propionibacteriaceae bacterium
GGAAGGTCTCCACCGTCAGCACCGGGCCGAACGATTCGTCGTGGACGCAGCGCATGGATCGGTTGCAGCGGTCCAGGATCGTCGGCGGGTAATAGAAGCCGTCCGCAAGGTCCCCGCTGGGGCGTACGCCGCCGACGCGCAGCACCGCGCCGTCCTCGAGCGCCTCGGCGACATAGCGCTCGACCTTCTCGCGGTGGTCGGCGCTGATCAGGGGGCCGGTCTCGGCATTGTCGTCGAACGGGCCGCCGAGCCGGATCGCCGCGGCCCGGCGGACCAGCTCGTCGACGACCCTGTCGTGGATGGACTCCTCCACCACCAGCCGGGTGCCACCGGAACAAACCTGGCCCGAGTCGAGGAAGACCGCGGTGAGGGCGTTGTCGATCGCGGCCGGCAGATCGGCGTCGGCGAAGATGATGTTGGGATTCTTCCCGCCCAGCTCCAAAGCGATCTTCTTCACGGTGGGGGCGCAGGCCGCCATGATCGCCCGGCCGGTCTCCAGGCCTCCCGTGAACGACACCAGGTCGACCTCCTCGGCGCTGGTGAGCACCGACCCCACCTCCGCGCCGCTGCCGAGCACCAGGTTGGCGACTCCGGCCGGGAGCCCCGCGTCCGCGAGCGCACCCATGAGCCAGATCGCGGTCGAAGGGGTGAGCTCGCTGGGCTTGAGCACAAACGTATTCCCGGCTGCCAGCGCCGGGGCGACCTTCCAGGAGGTCTGCAGCAGCGGATAGTTCCACGGCGTGATCAGGGCGCAGACGCCGACGGGCTCGGTGACGATGCGGCTGGATACGCCTGGCATGCCGGTGTCGACCACCCGGCCGGCCTCGAGCTGAGCCAGGGCGGCGAAGTGGCGGAAGACTCCGATGATGTCGTCCATGTCGAGAAGGGACTCAACATGGCGTTTTCCCGTATCGAGGGATTCCAGGCGGGCGACCTCGGATTTCTCCGCTTCGAGCCGGTCGGCCACCCGGAGGAGGATGGCCGCGCGCTCCGGGCTCGGGGTGGTGGGCCAGCCGCCGGCGTCGAACGCCTGGCGGGCCGCGGTGATCGCCGCCCGGGCATCCTCGGCGCCGCCGTCGGCGACCGTCGCGACGAGGTGTCCATCGGCCGGGCAGCGAATCTCGGTGGTGAGTCCCGACGCGGAGTCGCGCCAGGTCCCCTCGATGAAGTGTCGGGACATGTGTCTCTCCGGCGCCTGTCGAGAACAGGACCCCGTCCGTGCACCTCACTGCTCGGTACGCCGCGGGGGGTGCGGGCGTGACGCCATCACCCACTGGCGGACGGCCAGTCCGCCGCGATATGACACCTTAGCCAGCACGAAATTTCGGGCGGGCAGGCCCCCGCCTTGATCCGGTCCGGGACAAATTTCGTAGCTCCTTGCCCAGGCCTCGAGAGCTGCACGAAGCCGCGGGCTGAGGAGAGCTCGAAGGGCCTGTGACGAAAGTGGCAGGTGTGGCTCTCGCTGTGGTCCAGAGGCAGTGTGTTCCTGCCCTATGACTTTGACCCGCTCAGCGGGTCAAAGTCATACGCATCGCGCCCAGCACCCACAGGGCAAGCCGCCACCCCGGCAGAATCCACGTCGCGTGCGATCATGAGTGGAGCTGACAAGGGCAAACGCTCCTGCGTGGGGGCACGGGACGGGGATTCTGCGCGGCGAGCCCGCCCACACGCGGCCCGCACCCCGCCTTCGGGCTGGCGTCTAGCCATAGGTCACTTCATCGCTGAACAGCGAACTGATCGAGGAGCCGGAGCTGTGCCGCTTCACGGCCTCGGCGAACAGCGGCGCGACAGAGCGGGTCTCGAGCCTCTCGGGCGTACGCTCCGGAGTCAGCGGAACCGTATTGGTGGTGACGATCTCGACAATGTCGTCCCGGGAGTTGAGCCGCTCGACGGCCTTGCCGGTGAACAATCCGTGGGTGCAGGCGAGGGAGATCTTCTTGACCTTCTCCTCCCGCAGCTGGTCGATCAGCTCGAGCATCGAGCCGGCGGTCGCGATCTCGTCGTCGATGACAATGACGTTCTTGCCCTCGACGTCGCCGACGATGCGGTCGATCACGACCTTGTCGTCGGTCATCCGCCGCTTGGAGCCGGCGGCGACATCCAACCCGAGCAGGCGCGCGAACTGGGAGGCGACCTTCGCATAGCCGAAGTCCGGGGAGACCACGACCGTGTCGGTCAGGTCCTTGCCGCGGAAGTGGTCCGCAAGTTCGCGCACCGCGGTCAGGTGATCGACCGGCACGGTGAAGAAGCCGTGCACCTGCTCCGAGTGCAGGGTCATCGTGATCACACGGGTCGCACCGGCCTCGGCGAGCATGTCGGCGACGAGCTTGGCGCCGATCGAGATGCGCGGGGCATCCTTCTTGTCCGACCGGGCATAGGCATAGTGCGGAATCACCGCGGTGATGTGGGCCGCCGATGCGCCGCGCGCGGCGTCGAGCATCAACAGCAGTTCGACGAGGCTCTCCTGCACCGGCGGGACCAGCGGCTGGACGATATAGACGTCTTTGCGCCGGCAGTTCGCGCGGAGCTGCACCTGCAGGCAGTCGTTGCTGAAGCGGGTGATGTGGGTGGGGGAAAGTTCGACGCCGAGGATCTGGCACATCTCCTCGGCGAACTCGGGGTGCGCGTTGCCGGTGAATACGGTGATGTCGTCGGTCACGACCCCTGAGCGTAGTCGTTCACCAACCGTTCACGCCTCCCGTGGACCGCACATCGGGTCAGCCCTCGAACTTGTACCCCAGTCCCCGCACCGTGATCAGATAGGTCGGGTTGCTCGGGTCGGGCTCGATCTTGGAGCGCAGCCGCTTCATGTGCACGTCGAGGGTCTTGGTGTCGCCCACATAGTCGGCGCCCCAGATCCGGTCGATGAGCTGGCCGCGGGTCATCACGCGCCCGGCGTTGCGCAGCAGCATCTCGAGCAGCTCGAACTCCTTCAGCGCGAGCTTGACGTTCT
>JAUNRO010000391.1 GCA_030544185.1 Propionibacteriaceae bacterium
CAGCGCTTCGAGCTCGCGGGTGATGTCGTCCTTGGTGGACCCGGTGGCGTCCTCGAGCACACCCGAGGCCAGCAGCTCGTCCATGGCCCCGGCCCGCGCCTGCATCTGGGCGGTCTTGTCCTCGGCCCGCTGGATGGCGAGACCGACGTCACCCATCTCCTCACCGATCCCGGAAAACGCCTCGTTGATCCGCGTCTGGGCCTCGGCCGCGGAATAGGTGGCCTTGATGGTCTCCTTGCGCGTGCGGAAGGCGTCGACCTTGGCCTGCAGTCGCTGAGAGGCCTGGACCAGCTTCTCCTCCTCACCCTGGAGCTGCGCGTGCTGGGTCTGCAGATCGCCGAGCTGCTGTTGCAGCCCGGACTTGCGGGTCAGCGCCTCGCGGGCGAGATCCTCCCGGCCGACCTCCAACGCCTTCTGGGCCTGCTGGTTCAGCTTGTCGATCTGCGTGTTCAGGCCATTGGCCTGCAACTCCACCCGCTTGCGGCTGGTGGCCACGTCCGCAACGCCCCGCCGCACCTTCTGGAGCAGCTCAAGCTGCTTCTGATACGAATAATCGAGGGTCTCGCGAGGATCCTCGACCTTGTCCAGGGCCTTGTCGGCCTTGGTACGGAATACGGTCGAGAGCCGGTTGAAAAATCCGCTCATAAGGGGCCCCAGGTCCTTCCGGTCGCCTATGCATCGTGTTGCCGGCCTTCGCCGGCCCGCGTGTGCGACTAGCCTAGGTGGTCAAGGCCAATCGGGGCAGCCTGGCCCAAGGTGGGTACGCCCGCGCCTGGGAGAATGCCCGAACCACCGAAACCGCACCACCCCGCCGCCCCGGCGTACGACCTGATCACGAGGACTGCACCCATGGCCCTGTTCCGCGCCAAGAAGGACCCCGAGCCGACACCGGCCCCCGAGCCGGTCGACCCGACCCCGGCGGCGAGGGGCCCGCGCAAGAAGGACGGTCCGACGCCGACCCGGCGACAGGCCGAGGCCGCCCGGATGGCGCGGCTGAACCCACAGGTCACGAAGAAGGAAGCGCGCAAGCGCAACGCGGAGGAGAACCGCAAGCGCCGGATGGAGATGATCGAGGCCCGCGACGGGACCCCCGAGCGTCGGCTGATGCGCGACATGGTCGACGCGCGTTGGAGCCTCGGTGAGTTCCTGCTCCCGGCGATGATGATCTTCCTCGCGATCAGCTTCCTGCAGCAGAGCTGGGGCAGTGCGAGCTTCGTCTCACTGGGGATGATGTATGGCTACATCATCCTGGTGCTGCTCGATCTCTTCCTGCTGTGGCGGCGCTACAAGCGGGTGGCGGCCGAGCGCTTCCCGCGCGTGGAACTGAAGGGCAAGGGTGTGATGATGTATGGCTTCAATCGCTCCATCCAGATGCGGCGCCTGCGAATGCCGCGACCGGTCGTGGAGCGGGGAGGGACTTTCTGATGTGGACCTGGCAGCCCGATGCGGGCACGATCGAGCAGGAATTCGACACCCAGGCCGAGGCCGAGGAGTGGCTCACGGCGCACTATCCCGAGCTACAGGACTCGGGAGTACGCGAGGTGACGCTGATGGAGGGTGACCGGGTCGTCTACGGTCCCATGTCCCTCGACCCGGCCTGACCCTCCCCCAGCTCAGGACTCCCGGACGCCCGGAGTCAGGAACGGCGGCTTCATCAGGTCGAACTCCTCGATCCGGTTGCGCACCTTCACCCCGACCTTCACGTCCGGCTCGAAGGCGGCGTCGACCATCGCGAGACCGAGACCGACCTGCAGGCTGGGTGAGAAGGTGCCGGAGGTGACGACCCCAATCGGGTTGCCGTCGGTGTCGGTGACCTCCATACCTGGCCGCGGAATGCCCCGACCGGTGGCCTTAATGCCCCAGATCTTGCGCGTCGCGCCGGCCTCCCGCTCGGCGCGCAGGGCCTCGTGGCCGATGAACTCCGGCTTCTTCCAGCCCACGGCCCAGCCCGACCGGGCCTGCACCGGGGTGATGTCCGGCGACAGGTCCTGACCGTGCAGTGAATAGCCCATCTCGGTGCGCAGCGTGTCACGCGCGCCCAAGCCGGCCGGGACGATGTCATAGGCCGCCCCCGCAGCCATCACGGCATCCCAGACCGCGAGCGCATCCCCCATCGGTGCGACCAGTTCATAGCCGCGCTCACCGGTGTAGCCCGTCCGGCACACCGTCAGCCGCACACCATCGAGTTCGGCAACGTCGAACGACATGTAGTCATGGCCGACCGGCAACCCCATCGCCGTCAACGTCTCGTCGGACTTGGGTCCCTGGACCGCAAGCACCGCATAGTCGTCGTGCTCGTTGGTGACCTCGATGCCCTCCGGCGCACGATCGGCGAGTGTCTTGACGACGGTTGCGTTGTTCGACGCGTTGGGGATCAGGAACAGGTTGTCGGCGGCGAATCGATAGACGATCAGGTCGTCGACGACCCCGCCGGTCTCGTTGCACACCAGGGTGTATTGCGCCTGCCCGTCGCCGATCCGGTTCAGGTCGTTGCTCAGGATCGTGTTGAGGAAGTCGACTGCGCCCTCACCACGGACGCTCGCCTTGCCCAGATGGGAGACATCGAACGCACCGACCGATCCGCGGACGGCCTTGTGCTCGGCCACGATCCCGGCAAACTGCAAGGGCATCGACCATCCGCCGAACTCGGCGAACTTGGCTCCGGCGGCCTCGTGCCGGGCATGCAGGGGGGACTTTTTCAGCTCGCTCATTCCGTGCTCCTTCCAGCGCTCAGCGCGATCGCCCCAGCTGGCCACGGGCGCCGCTGCCTGATGGTGCGAACTTATCGCAGACTGGGCCGGGTAACCTGTCGAAGCTGACTTAATGCCTCCTCGCGGAGGCATGCTTTTCCCAAGATTTACCGGAATAAGTGGAGGACCACGTGGTGAACCCGATCACCCTGCCCGCGATCGCCCGCGTCAA
>JAUNRO010000392.1 GCA_030544185.1 Propionibacteriaceae bacterium
CGCGACGCTCACCCGGGGCGGGTTCACGATCCCGCCCTCCTCGCCCGCTGGCGCCGCGCTGCCGCCCCGCTCGAAGCGCTCGCCGCCCCGGTGCCGGAGGCCCGCTGGGCGCTGCTGTCGGGCGCCGTCGCCGCCACGGACGCCCCCGCGGCCTTCGACCGCGGCCTCGCTGCGGCCGCGCTGGCGGAGCGCTGGGGCTCCGGCGGCTTCGACGACTTCCACGCGCCGAGCCACGACCGGACGGCCGAGCGGTTCGCCCGCGCCGGGCAGGCGCTGCGCGAGAGCCTCACCTCGGTGCTGCCCGCGGCCCTGGTCGACCGGCGGCCGTTCCGGCCGGGCAGCATCATCGGCCGGGCGGCCGCGCTCGACCGCGAGCTCAACCGGACGCGCGGCGGCGCGAGCGTGCGCCAGCTGATCCGGACCCATGGGGCGGTGATCGCCGAGATCACCCCGTGCGTGCTCGTCAGCCCGGACTCCCTCGCCCGGTTCGTGCCGCCCGGGGCGATGGACTTCGACCTGGTGGTGTTCGACGAGGCGTCCCAGATCCGCGTGCCCGACGCGATCGGCGCACTCGGCAGAGCCCGGGCCTGTGTCGTCGCGGGCGACTCCAAGCAGCTCCCCCCGACCGAGTTCGCCCACGTCACGCTGGAGGAGGACGAGGAGCCCGCCGACGAGTTCACGGTGGTGCCCGACGAGGAGTCGATCCTGGGCGAGTGCGTCCAGGCGGGGCTGCCCCGGCAGTGGCTGTCCTGGCACTACCGCTCGACCGATGAGTCGCTGATCGCGTTCTCCAACGACCGCTACTACGAGGGGCGGTTGTCCAGCTTCCCGGCGTCGCCGGCCGACCGGTTCGACTCCGGCATCTCGTTCACCCGGGTCGACGGCCACTTCCGCCGCAGCGTGGCCCGCGATGGCGGCGGCGCCGAGTTGGGCCTGCTGCGCACCAATCCCGTTGAGGCCGCCGCGGTGGTCGAGGAGGTGCTGCGCCGCTGGCGCCAGCGCGAACGCTCGATCGGTGTCGTCACGTTCAACGCCCCGCAGCGCAACCTGATCCAGCGGCTGCTGTGGGAGTCCGAGGTGGAGGGCGTGGCGGAGTCTCTGGTGCTTGCCGACGACGGGCTCTTCGTCAAGAACCTGGAGAACGTCCAGGGCGACGAGCGCGATGTGATCATCTTCTCCACGGCCTTCTCCGCCAATGCCCAGGGCACGCTGCCGCTCAACTTCGGCCCGCTCAACCGGGCCGGCGGGGAGCGGCGCCTCAACGTCGCGATCACCCGCGCCCGGCGGCGGGTGATGGTGTTCTCCTCCTTCGACCCGGAGGACATCCGCGTGGAGCAGACGAACTCCGTCGGGGTGCACCACCTGCGGGCCTATCTGGAGGTGGCCAAATATGGGACGCCGCCCGTCGTCGCGCCGGCCGTCGGTGCGCGCGATCGGCACCGGGAGGACATCGCCGAAGCCCTCCGGGAGCGGGGTCTGGAGGTGGCGACGGCGGTCGGGCTGTCCGACTTCCGCATCGACCTCGTCGTCACCGACCCGTCGCGGGGCGACCGCGCCGCCCTCGCGGTGCTGCTCGACGGGCCGGGCTGGGCCCGGCGGGCCACCACCGGCGATCGCGACGGATTGCCCGACCAGGTGCTTCGCGGGATCATGGGCTGGCCGGCGGTGCACCGGGTCTGGCTCCCCGAATGGCTCACCGACCGGACGGGGACCCTTGACCGGGTGGCCAGCGCACTCGCCGGCGTCGACGGCCGCCGCGAGGTGGGTGAGGCGACGATCGAGTCGGTCTTCGCGCCCTATGCGCCGGGCGAGGAGTCGCCGGTCCTCGACTCGGGCGAAGAGCCCGCGGCCACCGAGGACCCGGCCGACCCGCTGCAGCTCTTCGGCGGCAGCGACGACCCTGACGAGGGCCCCTATGCCGAGCCCGACTTCGGCACCCGGCCGCGCAGCCGGCTCGACGGACTCGCCTGGCCCGGTCAGGCCCAGGCCCAGACCATCGAGCTGATCGGCGAGATCGTCGACGCCTGCGGACCGATCAGCCTGCGCCGGCTCGCCCGCCTCGTCGTCGGGATCCACGGGCTCACCCGGCTCACCGAGACCCGTCTGGCCCAGATCCGGCCGATCATTCCCGAGGACCTGCGGCGCGATCCCGAGGGGTTCCTCTGGCCGGCGGCGCGCGATCCCTTGATCTGGCAGGGCTACCGCTCCGGCAGCAACGCCAAGGACCGCCCGCTGGAGGACATCGCGCTGCGCGAGATCGCCAACGCCCAGTGCCGCCTCGTCCGCCTGTCCGTCGGCATCTCGACCGAAGAACTCCACCGGGAGACCACACGCCTGTTCGGTGGGACCCGCGTGACCGAGACCGGTCGCGGACGCCTCGAGGCGGCCCTCGACCACGCCGTCGCCGAGGGGCGGCTCAAGCTCGCGGGTGGGCTGGTCGTGCCCGCCTGAGGGAACCCGCTCGCTAGATTGAACGGGTGACCTTCCATCCCGAGCACTGGGACCCCGTCGCGGGGTTCGACTTCACCGACATCACCTATCACCGCGCCACGCAGGTTCCGGCGGTGCGCATCGCGTTCGACCGCCCGGAGGTGCGCAATGCGTTCCGGCCGCACACGGTCGACGAGCTCTATGCCGCGCTGGATCACGCGCGGATGAGCCCGGACATCGGCTGCGTCCTGCTCACCGGCAACGGGCCGGCGCCCAAGGACGGCGTCTGGTCGTTCTGCTCCGGCGGTGATCAGCGGATCCGGGGCCGGGCGGGCTACCAGTACGCGCAGGCGGATGCCCAGGGCCGGCCCGCGCTCGGGGAGACCGCCGACACGCTCGACCAGGCCCGGGCCGGGCGGCTGCACATCCTTGAGGTGCAGCGGCTGATCCGCTTCATGCCGAAGGTGGTCATCGCGCTGGTCAACG
>JAUNRO010000393.1 GCA_030544185.1 Propionibacteriaceae bacterium
CAGCAACGAAGCCCAACTCGACTGGATCCTCGCCGCCCAATGGGCCTAACCCACCAACCCAGCCGCTGCCCGATCACACGCGGCCAGGTCAGCCCTTGCGCAGGTCCTCGCGATAGTCCTCCATCGACGCGATGAGGTCGCGCAGCACGGTATGCGCGGTGCGCAGCGCGTCATCGTCGTGGTGCGCCAACGCCCGATGGTTCGCCTGGAACAGGGGCCCGAAGAAGTCCTGCGCGACAGCCAGCCCGGCGTCGGCGTACCGAAGAAGGATCTTGCGTCGATCGGTGGGATGCGGTTCGCGACGCACATGGCCGGAGGCGACGAGCCGCTCGACGAGATAGGTGCCGCCCGCGGAGGTCAGGCCGAGCGCGTGCGCCAGTTGGGTGGTCGACAGCGGCACGCCCTCGAGATCGGCCCTATAGACCAGCATGAGCGCCCTCATATCGGGCTCGCGCAGCTCGTGCCGTGCTGCGAACTCGTGACCGAGCTGCGTGGAGACAGCGGACAGCGCGCGGATGAGCTGGCCGAGGCCCTGCTCCAGCCGCCACCGTTCCCCGGCATCCCGGGCATCATCGCGTGGGTCCACCAGCGCAGGATAGCCCCCTGTCAACCCCGCTCCGCCGGTTGGTTCAGAACTTTGATTGTTAAGCTAGTGAGGTATATTTCCCGCGTGCTCAAGACTCACGGCGCCACACGCGCGGACAATCCATCATCCGAAGACCTGGATCGGAGTGGGTGGGCGCGGTTCGGCCGCGTCGTCTCCGGTCGCCTCTCCTGATGGCGCTCGGCACCGGGGAGGCGGCGACCAGCGCGCCGAACTCGCTGCCCGATGATGCCGAAGCGGCGCGCGTGACCGCCGCGCAGCAGGAATTCCCCGATGCCGGTGTCGCCCCGTCCCTCGCGGTCTTCACCCGTGCTGACGGCGGCGATCTGACGCCGGCGGATCTCGGCGCGGCGGCCGAGGCTCGCGCGCGGATGCTCGGGGTCGATCGGGGCGTCGCGGAGGAGCCGCCCGGCCCGCCGGTGATTCCGTCCGAGGACGGCAAGGCCGCGCTGGGCACGGTGATGTTCAGCGCCGACCTCGACGGCGTTCCGCTGAACGAAGCGATGCAGGAGGTGCGCGCGGCGGCCAACGATGGGCTGCCCGAGGAACTCGCCGTGCAGGTCACCGGCGGCCCGGCCTTCGGCGCCGATCTCGCGGCCGCGTTCGAGGGCGCGGACTTCACGCTGCTGGCAGCGGCCGCCGTCGTGGTGGCGGTGTTGCTGCTGATCACCTATCGCTCCCCCATCCTGTGGCTGGTGCCGCTGCTGGTGGTGGGCGTCGCGGACCGGACTGCGGCGATCGTCGCGACGCGGCTGGCCGAGCCGTTGGGCTTCGCGCTCGACGGCTCCACGACCGGCATCACCTCGGTCCTGATCTTCGGTGCGGGCACCAACTATGCGCTGCTGATCGTCTCGCGTTATCGCGAGGAGTTGCGCCGCCACGAGGACCACCACAAGGCGCTCGCCATCGCCGTGCGCCATGCCGGCCCGGCGGTGCTCGCCTCCAACATCACCGTGGTGCTCGCGCTGCTGACGCTGCTCGCGGCCACCCTGCCCAACACCCGGGTGCTCGGCTTCGCTGGCGCGGTCGGCCTGCTGGTCGCGCTGGCGTACGCGCTGCTGGTCCTGCCGCCCGCCCTCGCCCTCAGCCGACGCGGCCTGTTCTGGCCGTTCATCCCGCGCCCGGGGGACAAGGACCGCTCGGTGTCCGGTGGCTGGCACCGCCTGGCCACCGCGGTCTCGCGCCGCCCGGTCCTCATCCTGCTCGCGACCGTGCCGGTCCTGGCGGTGCTGACCGCCGGCATCCTCGGCACCCGCATCGGCCTGGAGCAGACCGAGCAGTTCCGCGTCGAGGCCGAATCGGCCACCGGCTTCGAGACACTCCGCGCGCACTATCCCCCGGGCCTGTCCGGGCCCACCACTGTGATCGCCCGCACCGACGCGGCACCGGAGGTGGAGAGCGTCCTGGCGGCGGCGCCGGGGGTGGAGCAGGCCGAGCCGAGCGGCCAGTCGGATACGGGGCTGACTCGCTGGCGGGTCGTGTTGGAGGACGAGCCCGCCTCGGTCGAGGCCTTCCAGACCATCGAACAACTGCGGGCGGACCTCGCCCCGATCACCGGCGCCGAGGCCATGATCGGCGGCCCGGACGCCCAGCAACTCGACTCCCGCGACGCCGCCCAACGCGACCTGTTCGTCGTCCTGCCGATGATCCTCGGCGTCGTCCTGCTCGTGTTGTTCCTGCTGCTGCGCGCACTCTGGGCGCCGCTGCTGCTGATCATCACGACGACGCTCAGCTCGTTCGCCGCGCTCGGCGCCGGCACCTGGGTGAGCACCCGAATCTTCGGCTTCCCCGCTCTGGACGTCTCTGTCCCACTGTTCGCGTTCCTGTTCCTGATCGCACTGGGTGTGGACTACACGATCTTCCTGGTCACCAGGGCCCAGGAAGAGACCCCGGAACACGGCACCAGGCAGGGCATGGTCCGCGCGGTGGCCGTGACCGGCGGCGTGATCACCAGCGCCGGCATCGTGCTGGCCGCGGTGTTCGTCGTCCTCGGCGTCCTGCCGCTGATCACCCTGACTCAGCTCGGCATCGTCGTCGGCATCGGCATCCTGCTCGATACGTTCGTCGTCCGGACGATCGTCATCCCCGCGCTCTTCACGATCGTCGGGCGCCACGTGTGGTGGCCGTCGAAGCTGTCGAAGGTGCGGGACCCGCAGGCCGTCCCTGCGGGCGCCGCGGACTGAGAGCGGGCCCGCCCGCCTCCGCTCGGTGGGCGGCGGGCTAGCCGATCCTTTCCACGAGCACACCGAGACCGAGATCTTGCTCGGTCACCCAGCCTGCCTCGCCGTTCGCGTCGCCCTCGG
>JAUNRO010000394.1 GCA_030544185.1 Propionibacteriaceae bacterium
AAGAGCGTTGGGGGCCCATCCCTGAGGACAGGACGGGGTTCTTCTCCTTGGCCGAATGGATCGCTTACGCGCTGGCAGACGAAGTGTGGTTCACCAACGAGAACCAACGCGACGTCATGCTGGCCGCCGTGTCCGATTCCCAACTCCGCGAGGACGTGCGGCGGCGGTCGCACGTCAGCCACCACCCCACCCTGCCGCCGGCGTTCTATGACCTCGTGCCCACCAACTACCCGGTGGATGAGACCAAACTCAACCTCGCCTACTTCGGTGAGTTCTACGCCACGCGCGGGATCGGGGACGTGACCGCGGCCATCCGGCGACTCCCCATTGGCTTGCGCGAACGGGTGCACCTCCACGTGTTCACCAGCTTCGTCCCCGCCGGCAAGGGCGGTGCTCGCCCCGCCCACATGACCCATGCCGCCTACGACGAACTGGTCACCCGGGCCCTCGACGGCGTGGGCGCCGACGGCATCGAGGACCAGGTGCACATGAATCCGGCGCGGCCCTTCCTCGAGTTCCTGAACCTAACCAATACCTTCGACTACCTCATCGTCTGCGACGCCCACACCGCCGAGCACCACGACCGAAACCCGTATCTCCCATCCAAGTGGAGCGATTACGCCAACTCGACCGCAGGCACCTGGGCCCTCGTGGAAGAAGGATCAGTGCTCAGCACGAAACCCGCCACGGCGATGAGCCCCGTGGGCGACGTCGATGCCGCAGTCGAGGTGCTTCGCGGATTCCTCACGCAAGGGGGGACGCGGTGACGCTGACCGATCAGCTCAAGTCACTCCTCCGCTCGGGGGACGTGGGCGCCGCTGGCGCGGTGCTGGAGGGGTTCGGTGACATGGTCGCTCGAGCCCAGAAGAATCCCTTGGCACCAGAGTCATCAGCGCTGCTCGATCAGGTGTCCTACCTCCGCGGCTGGAGCACGCTGCACCGGCGGCTGCACCGACTCGTCGGCTCCGGCCCGGCCTCGGCGGTGCGACCTGCAGATGACTTGCTCCTCGTCTCCCACCCAGGCGATCACCTGCTCCGCTCCTGGGTTGGGTCTGCTGCAGCGATCACCGAGGTCATGGTAGAACTCCACCGGGCAGAGGCCGACTTCGCGGCTGATGAGGCCTCGGACCTGTGCGACACTTGGGGTCTCCCCCTCGACCGGTATGCCGATCAGGCGATCGAACTGGTCACCGAGGCGGGATCCCGCATCGGCGCCCCGGTCATCGTGGTCCAAGGGCAGCCCTGGCTGGCGGTGGCGGCTTCCGCGGCCGCTCACCGGCTGGACCTGCCGCTCTGGTGGGATCTCCGCGGCGATGCGCTGGCGGTTGAGCGCATCACCGAGGGCCGCCTCTTCACCGCCCCCGTCCCCTTCCCGCCGATGGAGGCTTCCTTCCGCGCCGCGGCCTCAACCGCCAGGCTCGTCGTGACCGACGATCAGGTGGCCGCCCTGCGCGGCATTCCCGAGCTCCGGGATCGGCTCCTGGTCATCGGCCGAGGACGCCACGGCACGGCGCCCACCTACCCGAGCGTCTGGGCCGCCTGGCGGGCGGCCAAGGCAGGCGAGTTTGGTGCAGCACCGCGGCAACACTTCGCCGGGGACATCCGCGCGGCCTTCGCCCCAGCGGCGGCCTCGCTCCGCGTGGCATTGATCGGCAATGTGCAGGAGCTGCCGCTTGAGAACACAGTGCGCGACCCTGCCGAGATCCGCTCGGAGGAGATCGATGCGGTGGTGATCGATGCGTCGTCGCCCGATGCCTGGGCCGCAGCGAAGGGACGGGCCATTCAAGCCCGGACGTACCACCTGCCGATCGTGGCGCTGGGGCTGCCAGAGCCGGGCGAGCGACCGTTTGCCGACATCATCGCCACCTTCGGTCCGGTCCCCAGGGAGGCGCGGACCAGCGGCCACCAACCTCAGTGGGGCTTTGTGCCATGCGCAACCGGGGCTGAACCGCGGGTTGTCTTGCGCGCCGCCGGCCTCCCGGCACCAGCATCGATTCGGAGACGCACTCGCTAGTTCCGTTCCTCACCATGCGGCCGGTCGCCAGGCGAGAGGCCCGACAACCGTGGTGTAAAGTCCCCCCTGCTGATCAAGGAAGGCTCGATGATGGTTTCGCACGTTTGCGTGGTCGGGTTGGGGTATATCGGACTGCCAACTGCTGCAATTCTTGCTGCCCAGAACATTCGCGTGACCGGTGTTGATATCAACCAGCGTGCAGTCTCGGAAATCAACCAAGGTCACGTCCCCTTCGTTGAACCGGATCTTGAAGCCTATGTGGTCAGCGCGGTCAACCGAGGACTGCTCTCCGCCCAGACCGAGCCCTTGCCTGCAGATGTCTTCATTGTGGCGGTCCCTACGCCATTCCACGAGGACAAGTCCGCCGACCTCTCCCATATCGAAGCGGCAACCCGAGCCATCGCGCCCTATCTGACTGGCAACGAGCTGCTGATACTTGAATCGACATCCCCTCCCGGCGCCACCGAATTCATGGCTGGGGTCGTCTTCGAGGAGCGCCCCGAACTGAAGGATGCCGAGTTGAAGTTCGCGCACTGCCCCGAGCGTGTGCTCCCAGGGCGGGTGATGACTGAGCTAGTGGAGAACGACCGGATAATTGGTGGCCTCACCTCGGAAGCCGCCGAGGCCGCGGCCGGGCTGTACCGCACCTTCTGCAGAGGCGAGATCCTTCTCACTGACGCGAAGACGGCCGAAATGGCGAAGCTCGTCGAGAACAGCTTCCGGGACGTTAACATCGCTTTCGCCAATGAGCTCTCGGTCATTTCAGATCGCCTAGGGATCGATGTGTGGGAGTTGATCGATCTCGCGAACCACCACCCCCGGGTCAACATCCTGCAGCCCGGCCCAGGCGTGGGCGGTCACTGCATCGCCGTCGACCCCTGGTTCA
>JAUNRO010000395.1 GCA_030544185.1 Propionibacteriaceae bacterium
GGGGGCGGGTACGGGGGCCACAGATGCAACGGAGCATGGCCCGGTTACCCGGGGCGTAGGGCAGGCGCACCCGGAGCCTCCCCCTCCGGGGCCTTCCGATCACAGGCGTGCTGCGCTTCGTCATGATCGCCCCTCCCGTCCCCTTGGGCGTGGGGGTACTGGGGTACTCCAGTACCCCGGCGGGGGTGTGTTGTTGGAGCCATTGCGGCCAGCGAACGCATGAATAGCCCCACTTGTCAAGGGACAGTGGGACTTCCCTGTGGGCGGACAGTGGGTCTCCTTGGTGGCGGACAGGTTATCTCCCTGTCTGCGGTCAGTTGATCTCCCTGGGGTCGGTTAGGTCAAGGGGATCACCCCGCGTCCGGTGGTGGCCTCGGTCAGGCGTAGTGAGGTGCCTTCGGTGATGATGACGTGGGCGTGGTGCAGGAGCCGGTCGACGGCGGCGGTGGCCAGGGTCTTGGGCATGATCGTGTCGTATCCGGAGGGGTGGATGTTGCTGGTGACGGCCAGGGAGCGGCGTTCGTAGGTGGCGTCGACGAGTCGGTAGAACGCCTCGGCGGCGGCCTGCCCGGAGGGCAGCATGCCGATGTCGTCGACCACGATGAGTTCGGCCCGGGTGATCTTGGCCAGGACCTTGCTGATGGTGCCGTCGACGGCGGCCCGCCCGATCGCGGTGGTGAGGGACTCCAGGGTGAACCAGGACACTCGCATGCCCTCGTCGATGACCTTGTGTGCCAGGGCTTCTACGAAGTGGGTCTTGCCGGTGCCGGAGGGTCCGCTGATGGCGAGGTTCTCGGCGCGGTGGACCCATTCGAGTGTTGCCAGGGCGGACTGGGTCGGGGTTGGGATGGAGGAGTCGGCCTCGCGCCAGGACGCGAAGGTCTTCCCGGCGGGCAGGCCGGCGGCTTTGCGGCGCATGGCCTTGGTGGCTTCGTCGCGGCCACGGACCTCCTCGGCGAGCAGCACGCGTAGCACCTCGGCCGGGTCCCACCGTTGGGCCTTGGCGGTGGCCAGCACCTCAGGTGCGGCGCCGCGTAGGTAGGGCAGTCGCATCCGGCGTAGCACCTGGTCCAGGTCGGCCGGCAACGGTGGGGCCGTTCTGGGTCCGGTGGTGTTCCTCGCCCTCGTCGTGGTCGTGCTCGTGCTGGTGGTGTTCATCGGGTGCTCCCGGTGGTGAACCCGGCCCACCCGTTGGTGCCGGGCTGGGTGGTGACGGTCTCGTCGGCGACGACGAGGTCGGCGCTGCTGGTGCCGGTGGCCAGGTGGTCCACGATGCTGGCCAGGTCAGCCTCGGCGAACCTTCCCGCGACTGCGGCGACGCCGAGCGCGGCGTCGACCCGCTCGGCCCCGACGAGCGCGGCGAGCTGGACGGCGTCGGCCATCTTCGCCCGGACCCGCACGGTCCCGGCCGCGGAGGCCTCGACCAGCCACGCCTGCGCCCCGGCTCCGAGGGCCAGGAACGCAGCCTCAGCCTCGGTCCGTGCCCGCGGCCGTGGTGGCCGTGGTGTCCCGTCGGGTTCTTGCGGGTGGTCGGGGTAGTGGGACGGGGTGATCCTGGGGGTGCCCGGGGTCGATGCCTGGTGCCGGGCGGCCTCGAGGAGCCCGACGACGCCACCGGCCCAGGCCGGCGCGACGGGCAGGGTGGTGGTGTCGGCAACGATGATGACCTCGGTGCCCACGACACGGACCCACACTTCGGCCCCGACCAGCCCGGGCGGGGTCGAGTAGCGCACCGACCCGAACCGCACGGTCTGGTCGGTACCCACGACCCGGGTCACCCCCAGCGCCATCGTGTGCGGGCTCATCGGCAGGGTGTGCAACCGGGAACGCTCGGTCGCCAGGGCCAGCTCGGGGACGCGAGCCGACTCACGGTGCCTGCGCCCGTTGACCTTAACCATGAACGCCTCGCACGCAGCCCGCAGCTGGTCGAAGGAGGAGTACTCATCCAGCAGGTTCGCCTGCGTGGGGACCAGGTCGGCCTTCGCGATCTTCACGCTCGCCTCGGTCCCGCCCTTGGACTGTGGGTCATACGGCACGCACGTGTGGACCGTGGTCCCGTAGTGCCGGGCCACCGCCACCAGATCCGGGTGACGCACCGCGACCCCGGCCACGTGATCGATCGTCACCGTGCGCGCATTGTCGGTCAGCACATAGGACGGCACCCCACCCAGCGTCCGGAACGTCGCGTCCAGGCACGCCACCAGCGTCGGCAACGTCTGGTCCCAGGTCGGGATCACAACCCGGTACCGCGACCAGGCCAGCCACGCGCAGAACAACAACGTGCCCCGCACCCGCCCGTCCGGCCCCGGCACCTTCGGGCCCTCACCCCAGTCGAACTGCAACCACAGGCCAGGCTCGGTGATCCAGGGCCGGTACGTGCGGGCGTTGCCCGCCCGCCACGCAGCCTTCAGGTCCGCGACCGCCCGGCGGGTGGTCCGCTCGGTCCCGGTGAAACCCAGCCCCACCAAACGGGCGTGGATGACATCGGCGCGGGCCTTGCCCCCCGAACGATCGACCCACTCCTCGATCTTGGGCAAATACGCATCGATGATCCGGGGCCGACGCCCCCGACCAGTCACTGGTGCCCCCGCATCGCGGGCAGCGACGTACTTTCGCACGGTCTTAGGATCCGCCCCGGCCAGCTGCGCGGCCGAGTGCGCACACTCGGTGGCGTCGAACGCCTCAAGAATTTCCATGATCTCCCTGTCACACTTCTTCATGCGTCCCTCCGGTGGAACCCGCTCGTTGGTGGTCGAAGACCTCGAGCATCCCCGGAGGGCCGCCTTCGTCAGGACCGACACGGCCCGGCCCCATAGCCACAGACAGGGAGATCAACTGTCCATCAGCAGGGAAGTACGTGTCCGCCTACAAGGAGATTGGCATGTCCGCTAGCA
>JAUNRO010000396.1 GCA_030544185.1 Propionibacteriaceae bacterium
CAGATGCGCGCTGTCCTGGGGAAAGGAACCGGTACGCGCGCTCGCGCGGACACCGGAGGCCAACGGTGCAGAGTCCTGAGGTCCTGATCCGCCGGCTGGATGCGGGGCTGCCGCTGCCGGCGTACGCCCATCCCGGCGATGCCGGCGCCGATCTGCACTGTGTCGAGGACGTCGTGCTCGCGCCGGGCGAGCGGCGCCTGGTCGGGACGGGGGTGGCGGTGGCGCTGCCGGAGGGGTACGCCGGGTTCGTGCATCCCAGGTCCGGGCTCGCCGCGCGGTGCGGGCTGACGATCGTCAATGCGCCCGGCACGGTCGATGCGGGCTATCGGGGCGAGATCAAGGTGTGCCTGCTGAACACCGACATCGCGCAGAGTGTGGAGCTGCGGCGCGGGGACCGGATCGCCCAGCTCATCGTGCAGCAGGTGGCACGGGTGGAATTCCGCGAGGTCGACGAGCTGCCGGTGAGCATCCGGGGCGAGGGCGGGCACGGCTCCACGGGGATCGGCCGGCGCTGACGATGCGGGATGCGCTGGGGTGTCGCTCGCGTAGCTGCCAAGATGGAGGGCGGGTCTTTCCAAGCCGGCCGGGAACATGGTCGGCTGGACCCGAAGGATGCGGGCCGGGCGATCCCGGCCGCGAATCGACGAAGCGGAGTGCGCACAGATGATCTTTGGTCGCAAGAACACGAACGCCGACGAACCGGGCGAGGAGAATGTGACCCCTGACGAAGTCAGCGACGCGGTCGAGACCGAGGAGCCGGCCACTGCTGCGACGGACGCCGAGGCGGCTGAGGGCGAGACCGCGGACACCGGTGGTCTGGAGCGGGACTGGGACGCGTTCGACCTGAGCCAGGACTGGCGCGAGGAGGGCCCCTTCGACATCGACGAGGTGGACCTGGAGGCCGACGACGTCCAGCGGCTCGACTTCGGCGCCCTGGTGGTCACCCCGCCGCCGAACTGTGAGATCCGCCTCCAGGTGGCGGAGGGCACCCAGACGATCGTGTCGATCCTGATCGTCATCGGCGAGTCCGCGCTGGAGCTGTCGGCCTTCGCCGCCCCCCGCACGCCGGGCTATTGGGCCGAGATCCGCAACAACATGCATCAGCAGCTGAACCAGGGCGAAGGGGCCGCCGACTTCGTCGAGGGCCCGTTCGGCACCGAGGTGATCAGCAACCTGCCGGTGCTGACCCCGGAAGGCCAGCGGATGTTCCAGCCGAGCCGCACCTGGGCCGTGGAGGGGCCGCGCTGGCTGCTCCGGGGCGTTCTGCTCGGGCGTGCGGCCCTGTCGGATGCGGTCGACGATGACGTCGTGGGGCCGCTGTTCGACGCATTCTGCGATGTCGTGGTCCGCCGCGGGGACAACCCGCTGCCGGTGGGCGACCTGCTGCCGATGACGCTGCCGCCTCAGGCGACCGCGCAGGAGCTGCCGCAGGAGAACTGATCCGCCGGTGTCCTGAGGGAGGAACGATGGGCGAGACACGTCCCCGGCAGGGCGGGCTGCTCGGTGCGTTGCGGCGCATGATGAGCTCGACGGCCGAGCGCGATGCCGATGCGCTGCGCCGCCAGGCCGAGGCCATCGGGGCTCGGCGGATCGCCGACTGCACCGACCGGGACATCGTGTTGCTGCGAGGCACGATCAAGAGCGCGACGACCGCGCCCGCCGAGCAGCCGCCCCGCCTCGAGGCACACCTCGATGACGGTTCGGGCGTGGTCACCCTCATCTGGATGGGCCGGCGGACGATCTCCGGCATCCGGCCGGGCGCGATCCTGCGCGTCGAGGGCCGGCTGTCGAATGACCGGGGCGAGCGTCGGATCTATAACCCTCGTTATGAACTCATCCGGGTCCCCGACGCCGGCTGAGGGTTCTCGGGCGGGGTGGGCGGGGTGACGACACGGGGCGTCATCTCATCCGAGGTGAGCTCGTCGGCGAGCGCGCGCTCGTGCTCGGGTGGGGTGACGAACAGCAACTCGTCCCCGCCCTCCAGCGCGGCATCGCGATCGGGCGCGTTCGCGTGACCGTCGCGGATGATCGCGACCATCACCGAGTCGCCGGGCAGGTCGAGTTCGGCGAGCCGGCGCCCGATCCAGGGGCTGTCGTCGGGCAGGGTCATCTCGACGAGGTTGGTCCGGCCGTCCTTGAAGGTGAACAGCCGGACGAGGTCGCCGACCGTGACGGCTTCCTCGACGAGCGCCGACATGATGCGCGGCGTCGAGACCGAGACATCGACGCCCCAGACCTCGTCGAACATCCACTCGTTCCCGGGATGGTTGACGCGTCCCACGGTGCGTGGGACGGCGAATTCGGTCTTGGCCAGCAACGAATGGACGAGGTTGGCCTTGTCGTCGCCGGTCGCGGCGATCGCCACATCGCACGAATCGAGCCCGGCCTGCTCCAGCAAGGACATCTCGCAGGCGTCGGCGAGCAACCATTCGGCCTCGGGCACCGAGTCGGGTTTGATGGCCTGGGGGTCCTTGTCGATCAGCAGGACCTCATGGCCGTTGACCAGCAGTTCCCGGGCGATGGAGCGGCCGACGTTTCCCGCTCCGGCGATCGCGATGCGCATGGTGATCTCGCTCTCAGTGTTTGCGCGGTGGGGAGCCGAGGACGGCCTCGACGTCGCTGACGCGCTCGGTCTCGCACGCGGCGTACGCCAGGTCCCCGTCCTGGAAGATCGTGTCCGCCCTCGGCACGAGGCCGCTGCCGATCCGAAGGAGGAACGGAATGGGCGTACGCGCCGCCTCCTGCATGCGCCCGACCGTCTGACCGACCCACTCATGGTGCACGTGCACCTCGACCAGGCGCACCGCACCCGTCTGATCGCGCCACACCGGCTCGGAGCCTTCCGGGAGCAACCGGCGCAGCACCTTGTCGGCGGCCCAGCGCACCGTCGCGAC
>JAUNRO010000397.1 GCA_030544185.1 Propionibacteriaceae bacterium
GGGCGCCGGTTTCGACGGCGCGTGAGGCCGATGGTGGCGGGGCGCTGGAGGTCGAGCGGTACGAGCTCGCGGTCGGCCCGAACGTCGAGGGCGCGCCGTGGCCGGTGCGGGTGTTCACGACGACGCGCGGGGCGTTCGATGGTGCCGAGCCGGGGGCGCAGGCGCGGGTGCAGGTGCGTGCTCGCGGCCGGTATGCGACGGCTCCGGGTGAGTGGTCTGAGACGGTCGTGGTCACGGTCGCCGATGACACGATCCCGCCGCCGACGCCGTCCGATCCGGTGCTGCTGTCGGCCAAGGGGGTGGTCTCGGGGTACTGGGACGGGCTGAGCGATCAGGGTACGGCGATGCCGCCGGACTTCTCGCACGTGAGTCTCGCCTGGGAGGGCACTCGTGACGGTGTGCGGGTCTCGGGTGCTGAGCGGCTGTACGGGCCTGGGTCGGTGCCGCTGCCGGGTCTGGACCGGGGCACTGCGGTGCGGGTGCGGTTCATGGCTGCTGACCGCTCGGGCAACGAGTCCGACTGGGGCGACTGGGTTTCGGTGTCGGTGGCCTCGGTGCTGGACGGGTCGGGGTTCGATGAGGCGATGTCGCTGCTGGACAGTGACATCGAGGGCATCAAGGACGGCACGCTCATCCGGGACGGGGCGTTTATCGGGCGGCATCTGTTCGTCGATGAGGCTGCTGTGCGCAAGATCATCGCGGGCCTGGGTGAGTTCGACGGGGTGGGGGCCGGGTGGGTCACGGCGTCGATGTTCTCGGCGGGTGTGCGGGGCCGGAATCTGGTGCCTGATCCGTCGTTCGAGGAGGACTATGCGCTGAGCGTGTGGGACCCGTGGGGTGCCGGGCACGGGGACCGCTACCAGTGGCGGCGCTCCAGCTCCTCGGCCGCGAGCGCGATTGTGCGCCGCACTGCGGATGCTGAGGGGCACCGGCGTTCGGGTGTGCGCGGGCTGCGTCTGCAGACCACCGGCGGCGGTAGCGGGCATGAGGCGGGGGTCATCTCGGGGGCGTTCCCGGTCACTGCTGGCAGGCAGTATCGGGTGCTGGTGCATGCGCTCTCCCTCGACGCGCGCGGCACGCTACAGGTCTCGGTCCTCAACCGGGCCCGTGACGGGTTCGACGGGTTCGACTCGGTGCCGGTGACTGGCGACCATACCTGGGCCAACCCGCCGTTGCCTGCTATCCCGTCCTCGATCAGCCCTGACGATTACGCCCTGTACTCGTACACGTTCACGCCGACGACGACCGGGTTTGCGGCTGTGCGGCTGCTGAACTTCCGGCCTGTGGCGGCTTGCACGCTCCTGATCGATGACGTCTCCGTCGTCGAGGTCGGCATCGGCGGCGCAGCCGAACTGACGTCGGCCGGGCTGCGCCTCTTCGACGACCTCGGCATGGAGGCCGCCGCCTTCGTCACCGGCCGCCCCAACACCCTCACTATCGGCGACCCGGAGAACGCTTTTGCGGGCATCTCCGGCGCGGGCGACATCTTCGGGCAGGGCCTGGCCGTCTCCCGCGAGCCGGTCATCATGGGAATGCCGCTCTTCGGCAACCATCGCGCCTTCCAGCCACCGACCGACTCACGGAACATCCTCGGCTGGTTCGACATGCTCCCCTGGGGGCCGGTCCAGCGGTCCTACCGCGCCACAAGACAGACGTACTCGACCTCGCAGGCGCTGCTCGAGATTCCCTTCATGGCGCTGCCGGGACGCACCTACAGGGTGACCTTCACCGGCGCGCTCTGCAATTTCGCCGTCGCTGACCGTGCGGGCGGGTTCAAGATCAACGTCAAGACCCCGACCTACTCACCGGCGGGCACCAACGAGGCCGCCACCCCGACCTACGCCGACCCCGGCGAGGGGCTGCTGTACTCCTATGCCAGCGCCCCGCTCGCGAGCTCGCTCGGGGACTGCCCCGGCAAGAGCGTGACGCTGCGCTGCAACACCGGCGGCATGGTCGTCGGTGGCGAGATCAACCCCGGCATTAACAAGCTGCTGCTCTCGATCTTCATCAACTCCACCGGGTCTATCCAGCCGATCGAGGGTCAGCTCATCGGCGTCGACGTCACCGACGCCGGCCCGGACATCCCCAACACCCAGGTTCCCGGCATGGGGTCCGGCTCGCAGCCGACGCGCAGCACCGGCATGACGACCACCTGGCGCGCCTCCGGCGGCTCGACCTACAAGGGCGACAACACCCGCCGCGACGACTCCGCACGCGGTGATCTGATTCACGGCTACTCACCTGCCGCGCCGACCAACGGCATTTCCTGGGCGCACGCGCTCTTCAACGCCGCGGCCGTCTCCGGCTCCGAGCGCGGCAAGACCCTGACCGCGGCCCTGCCCGCCGGGGCCACCGTGCAGAAGGCCACCCTGCGCCTCTACGCCAAGCACGGCTGGTTCTCTGCCTCCACCGCGCACTCGTTCTCGGTGCGCGCCCGCACCGACACCGCCGCCGCGACCGGCACCGGCGCCCCGGCCACGTCCACGGCGCTATCTGCGACGGTGCGCCCCGGACAGTGGGTCAGCATCGACGTCACCTCGCTCTTCACTCGCGCCACCCGCTCGATCCAGATCGGCAAGACCACTAGCACCGACCCGGTCCAGTACCTGCGCTTTGCCGGCGCCAACGCCGGCAACCTCGCCCCGGAGCTCACCGTGACCTACTCGCGCACTACCTGATGCCAGGAGCCGCTATGCCGCACGACTACACCAACCTGCCCGATGAGGAGTTCGCGGACCTGGCCGCCGCCGTAGCGGCCGAGTCCCGCCGCCGTCAGGTCAAGGCCCACGCCGCCGCCGAGGCTGAGCGGGTCGCGGCGCAGTACGCCGAGGCGGTCGCCGCCGAGCCCGCTGCCACCTGGGCTGTCGGGACCGTGGTCGGCCCCGGCG
>JAUNRO010000398.1 GCA_030544185.1 Propionibacteriaceae bacterium
AGGTCCTGGTCTTCTCCCGGCTGCGGATCCCCAACTTCGACGAGCCTGCCGAAGGGGGCGCGGATTAGTGACGAGCCCCATATCGGCTGGTAATGTCCCGACCGCGATGAAGGACACCAAAGTCAGCGAACAAGGCTATCGGGTGCTGTCTTACCTGATGGCCGGACCGCTGGTCTACGGTGCCCTTGGGTGGCTCGGGGACTACTTCTTCCACACCGCGTTCCTGCTGCCCGTGGGCATCGTGGTGGGCACCGCACTGTCGGTGATTCTGATCATTCGACGTTACGGGCAGGTTCACTGATGATTGTGTTCACCAAGGAGGCAGCGTGGGTCCGCTGATGTTCATCTTGCCGCCACTGGAAACCGGCGGTGGATACACGCCTCCCGGTGTCGATGACTTCCGGCTCGAGGGCGGCTTCATCCCCGGCGTGGACTGGTTCAACAAGCCGCTCGTCCAGGCCATCATCGCGACCATCCTGGTGATCCTGCTGTGGTGGCTGGTCGCCCGCCGCCTCAAGATCGTTCCGTCGAAGAGCCAGTTCCTGGCCGAGAACGTCTATGACTTGGTCCGCAACGGAATCGCCCGTGACATCCTGGGCCATGACTTCCGGAAATATCTTCCCTATCTGCTGGCACTGTTCTCGTTCCTGTTGATCAACAACTGGTTCGGCATCTTCGCTCCGTTCATGTTCCCGACGTTCTCGAACATCGGCTACGCCTATGCCTTCGCGGTGATGTCGTGGGTCATCTACAACGGCGCGGGGATCGCCAAGCACGGGCTCGGCGGCTATCTCAAGAACAGCCTGATCCCCGCGGGGGTCCCGCTGTGGCTGGTGCCGATCATCATGCCGATCGAGTTCTTGTCGAACTTCATCGTGCGGCCGGTCACGCTGGCTCTGCGTCTGTTCGCCAACCTGTTCGCCGGTCACCTGGTGGTGCTGGTGTTCGTGGTGGGCGGCGCCTATCTGCTCACCCAGGGTGAGAGCCTGTTCTATCGCGCCGCCGGTGGCGTGGCCTATGCCTTCTCCTTCGCCATCTTCGCGCTGGAGATCCTGATCGGCGCGCTGCAGGCCTATGTCTTCACGGTTCTGACCGCCTCCTACGTGCAATCGGCGACCGCCGACGAGCACTGATCCCACCCATAGTCTCCCTGCCATTGACCGAATAGCCAGGCAGGGGAAACCTCCGAAAGGAAACGCAATGGACGTCCTGCAAATCACTGGCTCGATCAACATGATCGGCTATGGCCTGGCCACCCTGGGCCCGGGTCTTGGCGTTGCCATGATCTTCGCTGCCGTCATCAACGGCACCGCCCGCCAGCCCGAGGCTCGTGGCGCCCTGATGGGCACCGCGTGGATCGGCTTCGCGGTGGTTGAGGCGCTCGCCATTATCGGTATCGCCCTCGCCTTCGTGCTGGGATGATCGGCGCCATGTTGGTGCCGATGGCAGGGCCATTGGGCCCATTGCTGCCTCACTACTGGTCGGAGTTCATCGCCGGCATCATTCTGCTGCTGATCGTCTTCCTGGTGATCCGCGCGAAGGTCGTTCCGGCCTTCGAGAAGATGTACGCCGAGCGCACGGCTGCGATTCAGGGTGGGATGGAGAAGGCCGAGAAGGCGCAGGCCGAGGCCCAGGCTGCTCTCGAGGAATATCAGCAGCAGCTCGCCGAAGCCCGTCAAGAAGCGGCTCGCATCCGGGAAGAGGCCAAGAACGAGGGTGCTCGGATCAAGGCGGAGCTGCGCGAGCAGGCCGACGCCGAGGCCGCCCGCATCATCGCCAACGCCAAGACCCAGATCGAGGCGGAGCGCGCGCAGACCATCTCGCAATTGCGCGGGGAGGTCGGTGGCCTGGCCACCACGCTGGCCGGCCGCATCGTGGGCGAATCCTTGGACGACGACGAGCGTGCTCGTCGGACGGTCGACCGGTTCATCGCCGATCTTGAGGCGCAGCCCGTTCCGCAGCGAGCGGCGCAGGGGCCGGCATGAGCAGCGCAGCCGAGGAGAGCCGGCTGGGTGCGCTGGACCGCGTGCTCGACGAGCAGGAGCCGACTTCGACGCTGGCCGGTGAGCTCTTCGCGGCCGTCGACGCGATCGATGGACAGCCCGCTCTGCGGCGTACGCTCACCGATCCCGGGCTGCCGGAGGACCGGCGCAAGGCACTCGCCAAGCAGCTGTTCGGCGGCAGGATCTCGCCGGCCGCTGCGTGGGTCGTCGAGCAGGCGGTCGGCATGCGCTGGGCCGGGGGCCGTTCGCTGGCCACCGCGATCGAGCGTCAGGGGGTTCGCGCCGAACTGCGGGCCGCGCAGCACAACGGACAGCTCGACAACGTCGAGGACGAGCTGTTCCGCTTCACCAGGACCGTGGTCGGTGACCGCAGCCTGAGCGAGGCGCTGCGGGATCGTCGAAGCGAGCTCAAGGCCAAGCGTGACCTGGTCACCCAGCTGCTGGACGGCAGGGCCCACGAGGCCACCGTCGTGCTGGCCCGACGTGCGGTGGCAGCCCGGCAGGGCAGCTATTCCGAGACCGTCGACGCCTATCTGGCGCTGGCTGCCGACTTGCGGCGGCGGGGTCTGGCGACGGTGCGGGTGGCCCGGCCCCTGACACCGGAACAGCACGATCGGCTGCGGGCGGCCCTCAGCCGTCAGGTGGGCCGCGAGGTTGCGATGCACGTCATCGTCGACCCGGAGGTCCTGGGCGGTGTGCGGGTCGAGCTGGGCGACGAGGTCATTGAGGGCACGGTGTCGGGGCGCCTTGACGACGCCGGCCGCCAGATCCAATGACGACTCGCCCCGGCCCCGCGGCCGGGGCCACGTCGCCGTTCGGACCTCCGGCCCGGGCCGGTGACAACTTGAGAGCACTCCGACACATCCATAACGGATAGAACGAA
>JAUNRO010000399.1 GCA_030544185.1 Propionibacteriaceae bacterium
GAGGCCTTCGGCACCGCGCTTGCAGTTGCGCTGGGCGGGTACGGGACGATCGCGGTCCTCGCTCGTCGGGAGCGGCTGTTGCCGCTCGAGGTTGTCGACAGCCTCAGCGCGGCAGGATTCAACATCGCCTATGCCTCGGCGACCGGCATCATCCTCGCAGTCCTCGCGGGCTCGTTCCTGCTCTTCGGTCGCGTGCTGGCCGGCGTCATTGAGCGGAGCATGGCGAAATGAGGGTGTCCCGGCTGTGGTTGTGGCTCATGCTGGCCATCGTCCTCGTGCCGGTGCTGGCCACCCTCGTGGTTGCCACATCGGTCAGTTTCATCTCTGGTCCCTACACCGGTGGGTTCACCCTGGATTGGCTTGGCGTCGGATTCTCCCTGCTCGCACCCACACTGCTGCACAGCGCCCAGGTCGGGCTGACTGTCGCGGCAGCGAACCTCATCGTCGGTGGACCACTCGCGTGGTGGGTGGCGCGCTCGAGCTCCCGGTTCGCACGGATCGTTGGATACCTGGCCACGGTGCCGCTCGCTGTGCCTGGCATCGCCATCTCCGTGGCGCTCATCGGCAGCTACTCCGGGCTGCGGCCCAGTGGGCTGCTGCTCCTCGCGGGTCACATCATCTTCACGCTGCCCTTCACCCTGGCGGCGCTGGTCCCCGTTCTCTCGTCGGACCGGCTACGCGAGTGTGAGCAGGTCGCCTACAGCCTCGGGGCCTCGGGCCTGCGAAGAGTGCTCACGATCACCATCCCCTGGTGCCTGGTCGCCATCATCCAGGCTGCGGCGATGTCCTATGCGCTCAGTTTCGGGGAGTTCAACATCAGCTTCTTCGTCAACGCGCCGGCCAATCCGACGGCACCGTTCGCCCTCTTCGACGCCTACCAGACCAGGCGGCTCGAGCTCGCATCAGCGATGTCGATCTGGTTCATCGTCTCCCTCCTGCCGGTCTTCGCCGCTCTGGTACTCCTCCGAACCCGCATCACTGAAAGGGTGACCACATGAGACCGCATGCAGGACTGCGGATCGCCGACCTGACGGTGCGGTACGGCGACACCGTCGCGGTCGACGACGTCAGCGTCGCGATCAATCCGGGCCAGATCCTCGCGCTCGTCGGGCCGAGTGGATGTGGCAAGACCTCGATTCTGCGCGCGGTGGCAGGATTGATCAGCCCGGCCGCCGGGACCATCGAGATCGGGGGCAGGGACATGACCGCGTCATCTCCCTCGCGCCGAGGGATCGGACTGGTGCCGCAGTCATACGCGATCTTCCCGCACATGTCGGTGCGCAGGAACGTCGAGTACGGACTCACGGCCCGGGGTGTGCGCGGGCTGGAGCGCGACCAGAAGGTCAACGAGGTACTCGCGTTAGTCGAGCTCGAACAGTATGCCGAACGCAAACCCTCGGCACTCTCTGGCGGGCAACGTCAGCGTGTCGCAGTCGCACGCGCTCTGGCCATCGATCCGACTGTCCTCCTTCTGGATGAACCGCTCTCGGCCCTCGACCCGCAACTACGAGCAGGCCTCCGCCGGAGCCTGTCCTCCAGCCTCGCAGAGGTCGGCTGCACGACAGTGATCGTCACCCACGATCAGACCGAGGCCATGGCCCTGGCGCACTCGATCGCCATCCTGCGAGACGGCCGGCTCGTCCAGCAGGGTACGCCAGAGGAGCTGTGGAACGCCCCCGTCGATGAGTTCGTCGCCGACTTTCTGGGGTCGGGTCGGCTGCTACCGGCGGTGCCGGACGGTGACCGCGTCACTCTCCTGGACGGGGCGTGGTCGGTGCCGCGGGAGATGTTGGAGACTTCGCGTGAGTCCAGTGGTGATCGAGTGCTCGTCCGCCGCGACTCTCTCGTTCTCGCTCCAGATCCGACTCCCGCCAGCATCGGTGCACGGCTGCTCCATACAGAGTTCGCTGGGAGCTCCATCCGGCTACGCCTCGAGATCCGAGGAGTCGCCTTCGACATCGACCACGTGGGCCCGGCACCCGCCACCCCTGACGTCCACGTGATGCCTCGACCGGAAGGAATCGTGCTGCTATGACGACACTCGAGATCCTCGGCTGCAACGCGACTGCTCCCGGGCCAACGGGCGCTGCCTCTGGCTATCTGCTCGGGCATGAGAGCGGGTCCGTGCTCGTGGATGCGGGTCCAGGCACCCTGCTCGAGTTCACGCGGCGGTATGAGCTCGATGAGCTCGCCGCCATCGTCGTCACCCACCTGCATGCGGACCACAGCCTCGATCTCATGGCCTGGGCGTATCGCTGGACCTTCCCCGAGCTGCGCTCGACCATTCCTCTCCTCGTGCCCGATGAGGAGCTCGGCCGTATCGGCCGTTTCGATGATCTGTTCGGGATACCCACGTTGCCCACCATGGTTGCGCCAATCTCCTCGGCCTTCGACGTTCGCGGACTCGACCTCGACGTCGGTGCGAGTATCGAGGTCGCCGACTGGCGGCTGACCCCACGACGGGCCTTGCACGCGGTTCCATCAGCAACGCTGAGATTCGAACGCCATGGCCTCATCGTGGCGTTCTCGTCGGACACCGGTCCGTGCGAGTCTGTGGTCGAGAACGCAGCCGGTGCCGATCTGTTCGTGTGCGAGTCCACCCAGCTCGAGGCGGACGATGACTTCATCTACGGACACGGCCACCTCACGCCGTCACTCGCGGCCGAGATCGCGGCTGACGCAGGCGTCAAGCGCCTGCTGCTCACACACTTCGCACGGCCCGAGGAGGCAGCGGAAATGAAGGACGTCGCAGCCAGGATCTTCCCCGGCAGGGTGGACATCGCCCAGGCAGGAGACGTGATTGACCTCGAGCCTCGCCAGCGGGACTGACTGCGGGCCGGCGCGCCCACCGATCGCGCTAGATTCGAGCCATGAGCAC
>JAUNRO010000400.1 GCA_030544185.1 Propionibacteriaceae bacterium
GAGAAGCACCGCCGGTTTATCGTCCCCGCAGCCTCCATCGAGGAGGTCGGCGACGTCACCTATACGAAGTCCGAGATGGTCGGATACCAGTTCACCTGGAAGGCGAACCTCGACTCGAAGCTCGGCTATTCCGTGCTGCGTCGCTTCAAGGAGGGCTGGAAGCCGGGCACCGCTGGTTCCCTCCTGACTGCCGGTGGTGCCGCATCTCTCGGCGAGTGGCATGAGGATGTCAACGCTGGCGCCGCGGACCCCGAGTCCCCTTAAGTCCCTCACCGGAGCAGGAGCCACCGAGCGTGGCACCGGATGAGGAGCCCGCCGCTGATGGCGGCGACGAAGTAACCGAGGGTGATCCTGTCGCGTGATCGCCCCGGGCCGGGGGAGATGTGGGTCGCCCCCGGCCCACCCACCAATGACCCACACCTGACCCACCCATTTTGAAAGGACCCACCCCTTATGAGCAACAAGAACATGCGTGACCTCGGATCTTTCGAGGACATCATCGCCCAGCGCAAGGAAGCCACCGGCGGCGACGGAACCACGTTCGCGTTCCCCGGCTTCGGCCGCGACTGGAACATCGCCGCCCCTGGTCTGCAGGACGAGGAATGGAACGAGCGCTGGGCAGATCTGCACACCGACCTGCGGGATGGACTCGTGACCCTGGCGCAGTACCGTGAGGAACTCGCAGATCTCACTCTCGGCGAGCAGGCGGATGACTTCCTGGCCGAGTGCCGTAAGGCGAAGCTCGATGCCGCGCAGCTCATTCCGGCTGCGCTTGATCGCTTCTCCGAGGATGCGAAGGCAAATCCTACCCGTCAGAACTCGCGGAGCACCCGGCGGCGGTCGAAGCAGCGCTAGCCGCCCAGTACGGAGGGGATCCTGTGGGGGAGTGGTACCGCGGGGAGATCACCTCCCGCCGCCTGTCCGTCCTCATCGGCGGGCTCCCCGAGGGGTCGGCCCTGCACCGGGCGATGCACGACGGGAAGACGTGGACCACAACGCACCAGTTGTTGTGGCTGGTGCTCGGCGAGGCTCATCATCACGGCAGTTTCTGGCGTGGATTCCTCAAGATCAAGTCGGCCGCTGACAAGTGGAAGTGGCCGAAAACGCCGTGGGAGAAGCAGGACAACGGCGCCCAGTACGGGCGGGTGGCGCAGGCAGATCGGCCTGCCGCGGCTCGCTACCTCATTGGCCTGTATGCCCCACCCCCTGACGATGACTAGGAGGAGACCATGTCCGAAGCGACTTACGTCCCGATCCTGCCTGACATGCGGAAGTTCTTCTCGGAGACCTCGAAAGGGTCCCGGAAGGCGGGTGCGCAGGCGGGGCGTGATTTCGCTGACGGCATGGCCCGGGAGGTATCGCGGGCGGAAAAGGCTGTCGACGCTGCTGCACGCACACAGGAACGTGCCGCAGCACGCGCTACCGATGCGACGAATAAGCGTCGTCTCGAGGAGCAGAAGCTCAACGAGGTGCTCGAGAAGGGCACGGCGAAGGCGTCGGAGATCATGGCCGCGACGCAGCGGTACGAGAAGGCGCAGCGTGATGAAGCGCAGGCGGCGAAGAACGCGGAGAAGGCCGTCCAGGGCCTCGAGCGGGCGAAGCGTGACCTGAACCAGGTCACGGATGAAACGTCCGATGCCGTGCGCGTCGGCGCGGACAACCTCGAGGGGTTCGGAGACGCGGCAAAGGGTGCTGCGGGTCGCGTCGGTGAGCTCGTCGCCGCCGGTGCCGGCATCGCCGGTTTCGGTGCACTGGTGTCGACGGGCATGGACATGTCCGGGGCCCTGTCGAAGATGAACGCCCAGTTGGGGGCGTCGGGTGTCGTCGCGGAGCAGAACGCGGAGGCAGTCGCATCGGCCCTGCGTTCCGGTGTGGCGTCCGGGGCGGATGAAGCAGCGGAGGCTGTCGGCGCGTTGACGGCTCAGATCGACGGGCTCGGAAGTGGTGGGGAGAAGGGCGCGGCGGAGCTGTCCCGCCCCCTGCTCGCTTTCACGAAGACCTTCGAGGTCGATATGGCGGAGGCCACGCAGACGGTCGGCCAGCTCCTGCAGAACGATTTGGCATCGGATGCTACGGAAGCCTTCGATCTGATGACGACGGCGATGCAGCGGGTTCCGGTCGCGATGAGAGATGAGCTGCCGGAGGTAATCAACGAGTACGGAACTCATTTCCGTGGTCTGGGTTTCTCCGGCGAGGAGGCGTTCGGCCTGCTGGTGTCCGCTGCGGATAAGGGTAAGTGGGCGCTGGACAAGACCGGCGACGCCCTGAAGGAATTCCAGATCCGAGCATCGGACGGGTCGACAGCCACGGCAAATGCGTATGCGGCGATCGGAGAGGACGCCGAGGCGATGGCTGTCAGCGTGGCCGCTGGCGGCGAGTCTGCGCGTCTGGCGCTGGAGTACACGGCTGAGTCTTTGCTGGCGGTGGAGGATCCTGCGGAGCGAGCGCAGCACGCAATCGCCCTGTTTGGCACCCCGCTCGAGGATCTGTCTGTCGATCAGATCCCGCAGTTCCTTGAGGGGCTGACGGGGGCGGATGAGGCGATGGCCGGGTTCCAGGGATCGTCGGAAGACCTCGCGGATATCGTCGCGAACTCCCTGCCGGGGCGTCTGGACGCGCTCAAGGGGACCGTGACCGATCTCGCCGGGGACGGCTTCATGTACCTGTGGGATTCCGCTGTCAAGGTTTCCGATTGGGCGCGGGATAATCAGTCGTGGCTGACCCCGCTCATCGTCGGGTTCGGCACGCTCGCCGGGATTATCGGTGGTATCGCCGTCGCCCAGAATCTGTGGAATGCGGCGCTCGGCGTCTATAGGACGATCCAGGCGATCGCGACCGGGCA
>JAUNRO010000401.1 GCA_030544185.1 Propionibacteriaceae bacterium
CCCGGCACCGACGTGATCGTGGCCCCGAGCAGACCACCCGTCAGCGATTCCGCTGTCGCGAGCGTACGCCCCGCATCGCTCGCCGCCAGCACCACCGAGCGGGCCAGCGCCAAACCCTCCGCGTCTTCTTCGATCATCCAGCGGGCTCGATGTCGCGATCGAACGCGCCGCGGACATAGTCGATGCCCGTGACGACGGTGACCACCACCGCGATCGCCATGACCAGCCACGAGACGATCTCCGGCAGGACCGTCAGGCTGAAGGGGTCACCCCACGCATAACCGGGCAGCGGCCAGATGAACAGGATCAGCGCCACCGATTGCAGCACGGTCTTGAGCTTGCCGCCCCGGTTGGCCGCGAGCACGATCCCCCGTTTCAGCAGCAGGAACCGCATGAGCGTGATCCCCCACTCGCGCACGAGCACGATGATCGTCACCGCCCAGTGCAGCTCTCCGAGAATGCTCAGCCCGACGAACGCCATGCCGGTGATCGCCTTGTCGGCGATGGGGTCGGCGATCTTGCCGAAATTGGTGACGAGGTTGGCCCGCCGGGCCCACCAGCCGTCGACCAGGTCGGTGAGGATCGCGACGGTGAACACGATGGCGGTCGCGATCCGCCAGTCGGTGTCACGGCCGTGCGCGAGCAGCATCCACGCGAACACGGGGACCGCGACCAAGCGCAGCGTCGTGAGGACGTTCGGTCCGTTGAGGTTGGCGGGCGCGGCCGGGGTGCTCACGGGCTCACCTCTGCCACCAGGTCGACACCGTCGCTGTCCACCACCACACCGTCGACCACCTCCCCGATCCCGGGGGCTGCATCGCCGACGAGCTCGCAGGTGCCGTCGACCTCCGGGCCCTGGTGTTCGGCCCGGCCGATCAGCAGGCCGTCGGTGTCGATCTCCTCGACGAGCACCCGCACCCGCTCGCCGACGCGGTCGGCGGCCCGCTGGTCGACCAGTTGCTCGGCCAGATCGGCGATCCGGGCCCGGCGCTCCTCGATCACCTCGGGGTCGAGGTGCCCACTCAACCCGGCGGCCTCGGTCCCGTCCTCATCGGAATAGCCGAAGATCCCGATGGCATCGAGCCGCGCCTCGGTGAGGAAGTCCTCGACGATCTGCACGTCCGCCTCGGTCTCGCCGGGGAAGCCCAGAATGAAATTCGAGCGGATCCCGGCCGCGGGCGCGAGCCGGCGCACCGAATCCAGCAACTCCAGGAACGACTCCGCCTCCCCGAACCGCCGCATCCGGCGCAGCACCGGGCCGGAAGCGTGCTGGAACGACAGATCGAAATAGGGCACGACCTTCTCGGTCGCGACCATCGCCTCGACCAGGCTCGGCCGGGTCTCGGCCGGCTGCAGATAGGACACCCGGATCCAGTCGAGCCCATCGACCTGCGACAGGTCCCCGAGCAGGGTCTCCAGCGCCCGGATGTCGCCCAGGTCCTTGCCATAGGACGACGAGTTCTCGCTGACCAGGAAGACCTCGCGCACCCCCTGCTCGGCGAGCCAGCGGGCCTCGGCGAGGACGTCGGCGGGTCGCCGGGAGAGGTAGGCCCCGCGGAACGCCGGGATCGCACAGAATGCGCACCGGCGGTCACAGCCCGAGGCGAGCTTGAGCGGCGCCATCGGCCCGGACTCGAGCCGCCGGCGCAGGACCCGCGCTCCATAGGCCTCCCCGGCCTGGGCACCGACCTCGGCGTACTCATCCCCATGGCCCGGCACCGGCGTGTGACCGCCGCCATGGCGGGCGACCGGGCTGAGCGGCAGCAGCGTCCGCCGATCGCGCGGCACGTGGGACCGATGGGCCTCGCCGCCCAGAATCGCGGTCAGCCGCCCGGCGATGTCGGTGTAGTCGTCGAAGCCGAGCACCGCATCGGTCTCGGTGAGCTCGGAAGCCAGTTCCTGGCCATAGCGCTCGGCCATGCACCCGACAGCGACGACCGCCTTGGTCTGGCCCTGGTCCTTGAGATCGGAGGCGGCCATCAGCGTGTTGATCGAGTCCATCTTGGCGGCCTCGATGAACCCGCAGGTGTTGACCATCACCGCATCGGCCGCAGCGGGTTCGTCGACGAGCCGGAACCCGCCGGCCTCGAGCCGGGCCGCGAGTTCCTCGGAGTCGACCTCGTTGCGGGCACAGCCGAGGGTGACCAGGTGCACGGAGGTGAGAGTGTCGTCAGTCATCGCACGCCATTCTCCCACGCTGCGTGGGTGGGCTGGGTTCTGCGTTTCGCGGGCGTACGCCGGGCCGGCGCTGGGGTCGGGCCTGCTCAGGCACTCGCCTGCAGGTTGGTCAGCACCTCGTCCAGATCATCGGGTTTGACGAGCACCTCACGCGGTTTGGAACCTTCCGAGGGCCCGACGACCCCACGGGTCTCGAGGATGTCCATGAGGCGCCCCGCCTTGGCAAACCCGACGCGCAGCTTGCGCTGCAGCATCGATGTCGAGCCGAGCTGGAGGTTGACCACCAGCTGCACGGCCTCGAGCACGAGCTCCAGATCGTCGCCGATGTCCTCCGCGACCTTCTTCTCGGTCGCCGGCCCGGCGGTCACCTCATCGTTGTAGGTCGGGGTCAGCTGTCCCGTCACATGCTTGACGATCTCGCGGACTTCCTTCTCCCCCACCCAGGAGCCCTGGACGCGGACGGGCTTGGACGCACCCATCGGGAGGAACAGCCCGTCACCCTGACCGACGAGTTTCTCCGCCCCCGGCTGGTCGAGGATGACCCGCGAGTCGGTCATGGAGGAGGTGGCGAACGCGAGCCGCGATGGCACGTTGGCCTTGATCAGGCCGGTGACGACATCGGTCGACGGCCGCTGCGTGGCGAGCACCAGGT
>JAUNRO010000402.1:0-1367 GCA_030544185.1 Propionibacteriaceae bacterium
GTGGAGAACAGGTCGGCGAAGGTCTTGGTCGGGTCGGCGAAGATGCCGGGGTTCTCGGCTTCCAGGGTGTCGACCATCTGCTGCACGACCGGCTTGGGCGTGAACACCAGCGAGGTCTTCTGCCGGGGGATGTAGGCGAAGATGTCCTCGGTGAGGGCGTCGTCGAAGTAGTCGGCGAGCTGCGCCTTCTTGTCGAGGAACTCCTGGATGGAGCGATCGAAGACGGCCTCGTCGAACAGGCCGGGGATGCGGACCTGCTGACCGGAGTCGTCGGTGATGGTCTGGCCGTCGCGGAGCACCCGGAACTCGGCCTCGGTGATGCCGGTGATCTCCTCGAAGACGTCGTCCGGGGTGTAGTCGTCGAAGTTGGCCAGCCGGATCTCGCGCTCGCCGTAGGCCATGAGGAACATGGGGATGGTCCGGGCGAACCCGCGTAGATGGTCGCGGCACTCGTCCATGGCCTTGTCGGCCCTGGACTGCTCCTTGCGGGTCTCCTCACGCTCGACGACCTCGGGCATGACCTCGCCCATGGTGTTGTCGACGATGGCCATGATCTCTTTCCTGAACGCGGACTCCTGCTCGTCCAGCTTGGCCTGGACCTCGGCGGCGTCGGCTTCGGTGGGTGCGTCGGCCAGCTCGTCGGCCAGGTGGCGCTTGGCGATCTGGTTCTCGGCGACGGCGCGCTCGACCTTGGCCTGGACCTTCTGCTCGGTGCGCTTGACGTCGCGGTCAACCTGGGCGTTGGTGAGGCCGTACTCCTGCTGGAGCTTCTCGCGGGCCTGGCGGCTCTGTTCGGTGACGGCCTTAGCGATCTCGGTGGCCGCCTTGGTGACCGGGGTATCGGAGCTGATGTCGGGGATGTCCTCGGTGCTCCACACCGGCGGTCCGAGTTCGTCGACCTTGGGGTTGATCACGGTCTCGCGGTCGACCTGGACGTGGCCGTCCTCATCGGTGACCGGCATGGGCTCGGGCATCTCGATGGGCTCGCCCTTCTTGACCTTGCCCTCCTTGGCCGTGGGCAGCTTATCGAGGATGTCCTTGACGTGCTCGGAGTAGCGGAAGATCCCGGAGACGTTGTCGAACAGCAGATTGGACAGAAAGCCCCGGCGCACGACCTCGCGTGCCTTGAAGACCGCGGGGAAGGTGAGCACCTGCGAGGCGTCCAGCTCGATCATCCGGCCCTCGGAGTCCTCGCCGAGCACTGGGAAGAAGTTGAGCAGGGTGCGGATGTTCTCCCGGCGGACGACCGGATCCGACGACGGGTGCGAGCTGAGGTTGTTGGCGAACTCGTCGTAGATGGTCAGCGTGCGCTCGGGGGCGAAGTCGAAGATGTAGGCGTTCTCCTTCTGGAACACGTCTTGACCACG
>JAUNRO010000402.1:1467-2818 GCA_030544185.1 Propionibacteriaceae bacterium
GAGGCGACGCGGTCGAGCAGCCAGAACGAGTGCCGGATCTCATCGCGCAGCTCGGGCGTGGAGAACGGGTACTTCTCGTTGCCTGCCAGGCAGTCGAGGAATCGGTTGATGTCGGCCTCGTAGTGGAAATAGCCGTTGTCCTTGGTGGAGAAGAACTCGTGCAGGTCGAAGGTGTAGTCGACGTTGGCGCCGTCCTCGTCGATTGCCACGCCCTCGGCCAGACGGTCGGTGATCATCCGGCTGATCTGGTAAGTGAGCAGGTTGAGGGTGGGCAGCACAGCGTACGGGTTGTCCTGCGAGCCGTCGGTCCAGTTCTCGCGGGCGGTCTGCTCGTCCTCGTAGGTCCAGTTGAAGATCTCGTCGTCGGAGAACTTGCCCGCGGCCAGCGCCTTGAACGGCGTGCCCGACAGGTGCAGGGTGTACCGGCGCTTGATCTGGTCGAAGGCGATGTCGGTCTTGGTGGTGTCCACGCCCTCGTGGGCCTCGTCGATGACGAGCAGATCCCACTCGTAGTCGGCGATGTGCTTGAGCTTGGTGAAGACCCCGCCGAAGTACTTGGACCCCTTGAGGTCCTGTAGGGACAGGAACTCCACCAGGCGCGGGTCGGAGTCGGCGTACTCCGTTGCGTAGGAGGGCCACTGCGACCGGGACATGACCGGCCGCTCGGAGAGCGAGGAGGAGTCCGAGACGAACTTGAAGCTGGTCTGGTGGCCGATGAATCGGGTGAAGTCGTCGAACCAGGAGTTGGCGATGGCCGGACGGTTGGTGACGATGAGCACCTTGCTCACGTCCAGTCGGCGCGTGAGGTCGTAGGTGGTCAGCGTCTTGCCGAAGCGGGGCTTGGCGTTCCAGAGCACCTCGGTCGAGCCGGCGGCGTAGGCGGCCAGCGCCTGCTCGACGGCGGCCTGCTGCTCGGGCCGCAGGGTATAGTCCTCCTCGCCGTCGGCCTGGAGGTCGGTGTAGTCCTGGCTCGTGAACTCGTGGAAGTACTCCAGCGAGGTCTTCGCGGCGCCTGCGAAGCGGTGCCACTCGGTCCGGGGGTTGCTCTCCCGCTCGATACCGCGCTGGTGCAGATAGGCGTGGAACTCACGGTCGGTGAACTGCCCGCCGGCCTCGGTTTGGAAGTTGGCCCGGAGTGCCCAGACCTTGTCCTTTCTCACGGACATCTGTGAGGCCTGCTGGGCGATGCGGTCATCCACGCTCTGCCTGCTGGTGTAGCCGATCTTCTCCCAGCCGGCGTACTTGGGCACGTCGGGGGTCCGCCAGGAGTAGATCATCGGCGTGATCTTGCGGAACGTGGTGATGTCCGGGCTGTTCATCAGTCCCGCACCTCCTGGTAGACGTGGTCGAT
>JAUNRO010000403.1 GCA_030544185.1 Propionibacteriaceae bacterium
CGGTGGTGAGGGTGCGCATCACCTCGGTGATCGGCGTCGACATTTCGGCGCCGCCAGTGTTGTTCCGCATGAGCAGGGCGTACGCCTCGCGAGTGGCGAGCGTGCGCAGGGCCTCTGTCGTCGGGGTCGCGAGTTCGTTCCAGGTGCCCCCGGAGGGGACCACGAGGCCGTGGTGCGTGCCGGAGGCGGTGAACGTGGCCAGCGGATCGCGAGTGCTGCGGGCCACGGACCCTCCTCCGCGCAGCTCGGCGATGAACGGGTCGAACGCGATGCCGGTCTCGTTGCGGGTGGTCTGGGTACGCAGCGGCATCTCTACGGGCGCAGCGGCTTTCCCTTCACGCCCCTCGACCGGGACGGCGAGGGCCTTGCTCGCGGTCGTGTGCAGCGTGCGTAGCGGGTCGCCGACCGACCAGGCGCGGTAGTAGCCGTTGGGGTCTCCGTGTGCGGGGTGGCGAGGGCTCGCAGCGTCGTAGGTGTTGCCTGCGGCCTCGACGAGGAGGGGGCTCCAGTAGCGGGCGATCCCGGCGGCGATCCGGGCACGGGTCTTCGCGGCCAGTGGCCGGGAGCGATCGCCGATGCGCTGGCCCGTGAGCGTCCAGTCGATGGCGGTGGCGGCGGGCACCCAGGCGGGCTCGACGATTTCGTTGCGGCAGGTCGTCTTCGGGCAGCGGTAGACGTACTGGGAGCGGTAGCGACCGACCTTGGTGGCCGGGTTCTTGAACGCCTGCATGGCCTCCACGACCTCGTCGCAGGTCACGCAGTAGGCCAACGGTCGCTGCATGCGGTGCAGGTCCGGGGTGCGGTTGCCGCGCTTCCAGAAAACGATGTAGACGCGGTCGCGGCTCTGCGGGGCGGGAAGGCCGTGGGCGGTCGCGTGCATGGAGTTGAGGCTGACGAGCTGGTGATCGTAGCCGAGGGCTTCCATCTGGATGAGCCAGCCACGGAAGGGCAGCCACTTCACGACCTCGACCACGTTCTCGACCACGATGGCCTGGTAGTCGTGCACCTCGGCGAAGCGGACGACATCGTGCATCGTCGCGCGGGAGCGCTCGGCCGCCTCTTCGGGGAGCACCTCGCCGAACAGGTCGGGCTGTGCGTCGACTCGCTTCACGCCCTTGGCGCCGGAATGATTGGTGCATTCGGGTGAGGCCCACAGCAGTTGCGTGCGCGGGAAGTAGCGCGGGTTGATCTGGGAGATGTCGGCGCACACGTGGTCGGCGTCCGGGTGGTTGGCGTTGTGGACCTCGACGGCGGCGCGCCAGTGGTTGGCCGCCACGCGAATGGTGATGCCGGGCACACTCGCTGCGCCGGTCGAGGATCCTCCCGCTCCGGCGAACAGGTCGGTCACGGTGAGGTCGGTGGTAGTCGTCATTGGGTGTCCTTCGAGTGCTTTCGGCCTGGCTAGGGCCATCTCCTGCATTGACACTCTCAGTCTACAACCGAATGGTTGTAGACGCAAGACATGTGTTCGAAAAACATGCGTCATCTAGAGACGCAGAAGTGCACTCTGGCCATCCAACCGTATCGCCGACCCTGTCGCCGAGACCCGCTAGAGCGATAGACTCGGCACTGGCTCCGGGTGGCTCCCGAGCCCGTGGGCACTTCGAGTGCCTGCATTGACGGAAGGGGAGGTCGATCTTCGGCTCGACCTCCCCTTTCCACAGACTCACTCTGCGGGCGCGTCGCGATTCCTGGGCCTGACCGGAGGGCGCACCCGGGCCCACTGCTGGGCGGTCTCGGTGCGCCAGCCGTAGGTGCGCCCGATCGTGGCGTCAGGCTCGGGCAGCCTCCCCTCCCAGTTATAGCGCTTGATCGTGCCCACATCCAGGCCGACCTCCTTGGCGAACCCGGCGAGCGACAGGTAGGTCTCCATGCCGCAAAGGCTACAACCGTACGGTTGGTTGTGCAGCTAGAGGGCCCTGTCGGGTGCTTCGTAGCCAACCGATTCGGCGCCGTGACCGATCACCTCCGGAGCTGGGGCGTCCATGCGTATCCCTCGGCCTGGACCGGCGTAGCCGTACCCGTAGCCGTAGCGGGAGTATTCGCTCGCGTCGACGACGTCCTCGGCGATCTCTTGGCTCCAGCCCACCTCCATTGCGGGACCGGTGTTAGGGCCCTGCGCGATGCGGTCGGCCTCGGCGGCGTCTTCGAGGGTGAGGTGGCCTGCCTCGGAGCGGGCCTGGAGGGAGCGTGCCCGCTCCAGGACTTCGACCTCTGGAGCGACCTCGTCAGGGTCGCTCGTCGACGTCGCCGTCTTCTCGGCGTTGATGACGGCGACGGTGTGCTCGAGGTGGGTTCGCGTGGTGGGGTCACCGAAGCGGGAGTCGTCGCGCGCGCCGAGCAGGGTGGTTGGCGGGGGCTCGTCGAGGTGGTGGGCGATCGCGCCGATCATGCCGGTGATCGGCCCGAATTCGCTGTCGGCGCTCAGTGCTGAGGCGATGTCGTTGAGGTCCTGGTCGAGCAGATCCCACGCGAGACCGCGGCCCGACTCGGCGGCAAGTGCGGTAAGGAAAGCCCTCTGCGCGCGCCCGTTCCCTTCACGGAACGGGTGGGAGTAGTTGGCGATGGTGAGCAGGTAGGCCACGTCCATGTGGAACTCGGCGTCGCTGACCGTGCGCAGCTGATCGGTCGATTCGATGCGCCCGGAAAAAACCGACATGAGCTCGTCGATGTCGCTCACCGCGGCGAACGCCGTGGATCCCTTGGTGATCTCGATCGTCCGGATTTCACCAGCCCACGGGTAGACATCCTGGAATAGGTGCTGATGCACCTCTTGCAGACCGGCGAGGTCGTAGGTGGTCGG
>JAUNRO010000404.1 GCA_030544185.1 Propionibacteriaceae bacterium
TCCGCTTCTGCGCGATCGGGACGTCCTCGAGTGGGAGCTCCACGCCCAGATCGCCGCGCGCCACCATGATCATGTCGAACGCGTCGACGATGCCGTCGATGTTCTCGACGGCCTGGGGCTTCTCGATCTTCGCGATGACCGGAACCCGCCGGCCCTCCTCCGCCATCACCTGGTGCACCAACTCGATGTCCTCGGCCGACCGCACGAACGACAAGGCGATCATGTCGAAGCCCTGCGCCAGGGCCCAGCGCAGATCCGCGGTGTCCTTGTCGGTCAGCGCCGGCACGTTCACCGCGACCCCAGGCAGATTGATGCCCTTGCTGTTGCTGAGCAGGCCGGCCACCGTGACCCGGCTGACCACCTCGGTGTCGGTGGCCTTCTCGGCGACCAACTGCACCCGCCCGTCATCGAGCATGATCGGGTCCCCTGGGCGGACATCCCCCGGGAGACCCGCATAGGTCGTGGAGCAGCGGGTCTGGTCCCCCGCGATCGGCTCGGTGGTGATCGTGAACCGGTCGCCATAGCCGAGCCGCACGGGGCCGGCCGCGAACCTGCCGAGGCGGATCTTGGGGCCCTGCAGGTCGGCGAAGATCCCGACCGGCCGCTGGGTGTGCTCCACCGCGCCCCGCAGATCCGCCAGCCGGCGCTCATGTTCGGCGTAGTCACCGTGGGACATGTTGAACCGGGCGACGTTCATCCCGGCCTCGATCAGGTCGGTCAGGCGCTGAACGCCTTGGGTGGATGGACCGAGCGTACAAACGATCTTGGCTCTGCGCACGATCCCGACCATAGCTCGGCGAGATTACGTGGCGGTGACACCCCGGGGGTACGCCGCGGGTCAGGCGCGCCGCAGGATTTCGAGCGACGTCTGCAGATCCTCGGGATAGTCGGAGGCGAACGTCACCCACTCGCCGGTGCGGGGATGGGTGAAGCCGAGACCGACGGCGTGCAGCCACTGCCGGTCGAGGCCCAGCCGCCTGGCCAGCACGGGATCGCCGCCATAGGTGGGATCGCCGACGCAGGGATGCTTGATGGCGGCCATGTGCACGCGGATCTGGTGAGTGCGGCCGGTCTCGAGGTGGATCTCCAGGAGGGTCGCCCCGACCATGGCCTCCACCGTCTCGTAGTGGGTGATCGAGTGCCGGCCGCCGTCCACGATCGCCATCTTCCAGTCGGATCCGGGGTGCCGGGCGATCGGCGCATCGATGGTGCCCGTGAACGGATCCGGGTGGCCCTGGACGACCGCGTGATAGACCTTCTCGACCTCCCGATTGCGGAAGGCACGTTTGAGAGCGGTGTAGGCCCGCTCGCTCTTCGCGACCACCATCAGCCCCGAGGTGCCGACGTCCAGGCGCTGCACGATCCCCTGGCGCTCCGGTGCCCCGGAGGTGGAGATCCGAAAGCCGGCACCGGCCAGGTGCTCGACCACCGACGGCCCGCTCCAGCCGAGGCTGGGATGGGCGGCGACGCCGACCGGCTTGTCGACGACCACGATGTCGTCGTCATCATGGATGATCCCGACGCCTTCGACCACCGTGGGCGTCACGTGGACGACCCGTTCCTCCAGCAGTTCGACCTCGAGCAGGGCACCGGCCCGCAGGCGGTCGGATTTGGCGAGCGTTGCGCCGTCCTGACGGACGAGGCCCTGCTCGGCCAAGTCGGCGATGCGGCTTCGGGACAGCCCGAGCATCCGGGCGCCGGCGGCGTCGACTCGCTCACCGTCCAGGCCGTCGGGGACGAGGAGGATGCGGGTCTGTTCGCTCACCGCTCGCACTCCCCCGCCGCGCTCTGCCGGGCGGACGGATCGCCATCGCCGGCGGTGTGGGCGGCGCGGACAGCCTCGCGCTCTTTCTCCGGCACGCCGTCATGGCCGACGCCGCGGATGAGCCAGAAGAACATGATCGTCGCGGCCCCGAACACCACGCACATGTCGGCAATGTTGAAGATCGGCCAATAGGGCAGTTGGAGGAAGTCGACGACGTGGCCGTGGGCGAAACCGGGCTGGCGGAAGATCCGGTCGAGGAGGTTGCCGGTGATGCCGGCGCTCACCAGTCCGAGACCGACGGCCCAACCCCCGTGCCGCAGTCCGGGCACGACCCAGCCGAGCAGGAAGACCAGGACGGCGACGGCGAGCAGCGTGAAGATCCAGGTGGCACCCCCGCCGATCGAGAACGCGGCGCCGGGGTTGCGGATCAGATAGAGCCGCAGCAGGTCCCCGATCAGCGGGACGGGTTCGCCGGGGCGCAGATTGGCGACCGCGACGATCTTGGTGATGACATCGGCGATGAGTGCGACGACAGCGACGAGCGTGAACCGGAGCCACGCCGTGCGTCGCGACACCACGGAGTCAGTCACCGCCTTTCTTGACGCTGTTTGCAGGACAGGCACATGGTGGCACGCGGATAGACCTGCAGCCGGCCCTTGCCGATGGGCTCGGCACAGCTCTCGCAACGGCCATAGGTGCCGCGTTCAATCGCTCGCAGGGCGGCCTCACTCTGGGCCAGCATGTCGCGGGCGTTGGCGGCGAGCGACATCTCCTGGTCACGCTCGAAGTTTGCGGAGCCGACATCGGCAGGGTCGCGGCCCGCTCCCTCGGTGCTGTCGCGGAGCAGGTTCTGCAGCTCCGCCTCGGCCTGCTCGATCGCCCGGCGGTGCTTGACGATCTCGTCCTTCAGCTCCTCGATGACCTCGTCGACCTCTGCTGCCGTCCACGGCTCCTCGCCTTCCCGAAAGGGAAGATCTGCCGGGGACAGACTCGAGACGATCACCTCGAGGTCGGAGTCACCAGGCGCGGAATTAT
>JAUNRO010000405.1 GCA_030544185.1 Propionibacteriaceae bacterium
TTGGGGCTTGACGGTCAGGCGATGTTTCAAGCGGCTCGCGATCGCTTGGCGAGGACGGCGTCGGGTGTGAGCGGACGGCTCCGATTAAGGTGGCGCAATGGCACAGCTGCTGGTGATCCACCACTCGCCGTCGAGGTCGGTGCAGGCCCTGACCGATGCGGTGCTCTCGGGCGCCCGGTTCGAGAACGAGGACGCCGAGACGGCTGCTGCGGTCGCCGGGGTGGAGGTCCGGACGCTCCCGGCCCTGGCGTTCGCGCGGGACGAAGCCGATCACGACGACCTGCTCGTGGCCGACGGTTATCTGCTGATCACGCCTGCCAACTTCGGCGCGATGAGCGGTGCCCTCAAGCACATGTTCGACAGCACCTTCCTGCAGATCGGCGGGGCCCTTGCGCCCGACGGGTCGGCGGGGGAGAGCGCGGGGGCCACCGCAGGCCGGCCGTTCGGGCTGCTGGTGCACGGGCGCTACGACACCACGGGGGCGGTGCGCCAGGTTCTCGGGATCACCGGAGCCCTGGGCTGGAAACAGGCGTATCAGGTCGTGGAGCTTCTCGGCGACATCGACGACGCCGCGCGCGCTGCGGCGTACGAACTCGGCGGAACGCTCGCCGCCGGCCTCGCCGACTGATCCGTGTTCACCGGAATTTCTCCTGGTTGATCCTGCCTGCGGCCGGACCGAGCAGCGAGAGTGCAGACATGAAGCGCACCCTCGGCGTACTCGCCGCCGCCACCGCCATCCTTGCCGTCGCGGACGTCGCCGCGCCCGCTCAGGCGGCCAATCCCAACAGCGACACGACCTTCGCCGTGATTGGCGACGTGCCCTATGGCTTGCCGCAGTTCGCGGAATTCCCGCATATGGTCGACGAGATCAACGCCCAGGACAAGCTGCGCTTCGTTGCGCACGTCGGCGACATCAAGGCAGGCTCCCAGCGCTGCGACGACAGCTACTTCCTCGCGATCCGCGCGGAGTTCGACCGCTTCGAGGATCCGCTGATCTATACGCCGGGTGACAACGAGTGGGTGGACTGCCATCGCGTCAACAACGGCGCCTACAACCCGCTGGAGCGGCTCGACAAGCTGCGCGAGGTCTTCTATCCCCGGCCGGGCAAGACCCTCGGCGGCAACATGCCGCTGACCTCCCAGGCGAAACTCGGCCTGCCCGAGAACGTGTCGTTCCGTGAGGCCCGGGTCGAGTTCGCGGTGCTGAACATCCAGGGGTCGAACAACGACCTCGCGCCATGGACCGGGATCGGTGAGACCGCCCCGACGGCCGAGCAACTCGCGGAGTTCCGCGCGCGGGAGGCCGCGAATCTCCAGCTCATCAACGAGACCTTCGATCGCGCCGAGCAGCGCAACGCGCGGGGTGTCGTGCTGATGACCCAGGCCGACATGTTCGACCCCTGGACGCTCGCCCAGGACCCGACGGTCGAGGACGTCTCCGGGTTCGTGAGCGTGGTCAAGCTGCTGGCTGAGCGGACGAATCGCTTCGACGGCCCGGTCTACTTGATCAACGGTGACTCCCATCGCTACAACGCGAACAGCCCGCTCGCGCCGCAGTCCGAATGGGTGCGCATCTATGATGTCCAGCCCGCGTCGAACCTGCAGCGGGTGACCGTCGAGGGTGATGCGACGAGCAAGGAGTGGACGAAGTTCACGATCCACAAGAAGGGCGCCGACGTCCTGACCTGGCAGCGGATGCCCTACCGGACGTTCTGAGCGGGCAGGAACGCCGTGCGGAGTTGGCCGGCCAGCCAGCTTTCGTACTCCGCCGGCGCCCAGCCGCACTGGCCGGCCAGCCGGGCGTACAGCTCCGGGGAATTCAGTGTCCAGCAGATGTCGATCGCCCGCTCGAGGGTGAGCCCGTCCGGCAGGCCGAAGCTGTCGCGGTACGCCGTCATGACGCGGGTGCTGCCGATCCGGCGCTCGCCTTCGATCGCGGTGAGGAACTCGGCCGCGCCCGCGTCGCGCGCGACCCCGAGTGCGACCAGCGGGCCGAGGATCGGATGGACGCGCTCGCTGAGGAGCCGGGACCACGCGGCGTACCGCTGCGTCCACTCCCGCGCATCCGTCGCCGCCCGGAGCGCGTGCAGCTCCGGCCGCTCGCTCATCGGGATGGCGTCCTCGTCCCCGGCGAGCGTCACGTCATAACAGGCCTTCAGCAGCGCGCCCTTGCCGCCGATCGAGTTATAGATCGTCTGCGGGCTCACCTCGGCCGCGCGCGCGGCGGCGGCGACGCTCAGCCCGGCGTATCCCTCCCGGGCCAGCAATTGCGTCGTTGCTGCGATGATCCGGTGCCGCGTCGCCGCAGCCGCTTCGAGGCGGGCGGAATTGTCGTACGCGCGAGGTCTTGGCAACGGTCCTCCAATTGTTTAGATTTGTATTCCAATGGAATATAGATCCATCGAAAGGTTACCGCCATGTCCAATCCCGCGCTCCCCGCCGCCATGCGTGTCCTGGAGGCCATCAACTCGGGTGACCTGTCCTGTTTGCCCGAGTGTGTGACCGGTGACTTCGTCGATCACAGCTCGCCGAGGCCGGTCCCGCCGGGGCCGGCGGGCTATGCCCAGATCCTCGGGTTCGTCACCCAGGTGCTCCGGATCCGTTATGAGCTGAAGGATCTGATCACGACCGAGGACCGGATCGTGGTGCGGGCCGTCGCCTCGGGGACGGGCGCGCCGCAGGTCCACGCTCCCGACGTCGGGCGGGAGTATCACATGGAGACAATCCACATCTATCGGACCGAGGGTGATCGCCTCGCCGAGCA
>JAUNRO010000406.1 GCA_030544185.1 Propionibacteriaceae bacterium
GGAGTTCTCGGTGGCTCCGACCGGCGTCGATCCGGTGACCTTTCGATTTTCAGTCCCGATATCGTTTGGGGCTGGTAGGTGATGGAGGCGTCTGACCAGGTTGCTCTAGCCCGTGAGGTGGTGCGTCGGCAGTGTGCCAGGAAGGTCGTGACGGCCACGGGTGAAGTGGTGAACTGCGGGTCTCGGTCGTTCCTGACGTGCCCGAAGTGCGCGAGGGTCTACCGGCGTGATTGGCAGGCGATTCTGGCCGATGGCGTGCGGGAGTCGAAGCCGGGCCGGAGCACATTCGTGCTGCTGACGCTCACGGCCCCCTCATTCGGGAAGGTTCATCGTGTGCCGAAGCCGGGCGAGACTCCGAAACGGTGCACCTGCGGGCTTCGGCATAGCGAGAGTGAGCGGGTGCTACGAGGTGTGCCGGTCGATTCTGAGGCATACGACTACGCGGGACAGGTGGCCTTCAACCGTGATGTGAGTGAATTGTGGCGGTACACGCAGATTGCGCTGCGGCGGGCGCTGCCTGATCGGTTCGAGATGGCCGCTGTCCGTGAGTGGCAGGCGCGCGGGGTACTCCATTTCCATGTGCTGCTGCGGGTTGAGCATCTGTCTGTGTCGCGGTCGTCGTTGGTGAAGCTGCTGGAGGACACGTGTGCTGGGGTGGTGGCCTCCAGTGCGATAGATAATTCGGTGGTCCGATGGGGTCAGCAGGTTGATGCTCGCGTGCTGGGCATCGAACCGGACCAGGTCCGTCGAGCGATCAGCTACTTGGGGAAGGTGCTCGGCTATGTGGCGAAGGACCTGGGTGCTGAGGCGGTCTCGAACAGGTCGCCGGAGGCGGTGGCGCATGCGGATGCGCTGAACCGTTCTGCGCGGGATGAGATGGAGTGCACGCGCAATTGCCACGGGGCGAACTGTGGTCATAGGCGGCACCGGTCGATGGGGGCGGGTTCTCATGCGGTCTCGCGGTCGAAGGCGTGGACTGTGCTGCGGCGGAAGTTCTTTCAGGAGCAGCGGCGTGGCTGGGCGAAGGCGCACGCGATGAGTCTCAGCGATGAGCCTGCGGGCCTGGCGTGCATGAGCTTCGATGAGGCGCTGGCGGTACATCGTGAGGCGTTTTTCCGCGGCGTCTATGCCTCGGGTTCGGAGCCGTAATGCTCTCCACTGTGTGCAGCGCTAGGGCGTGTCACCCAACGTCGCGCCGCAGTGTAGGGGACGTTGGCCTAATGAGCGGTCGGGCGTGAGGAACGGATCGGTGACAACTGATCGTTAGCGCCGCGAGGCGCTGACGGGGAGGATGTCGTCGCGGTCGCTCGTAGCCGCGAAAGCGGCGTCACCATCAACCAGATCGCGACCGACTTCGGGATCAGCGAAGCGACGTTGCAGAACTGGCTGCGCCAAGCAGACCTCGAGGACGGCAACCGTCCCGGTCAGACGGCTGCCGAGGCTGCCGAGGCTGGCGAGTTGAAGAAGCGGGTCCGGTTGCTCGAGCAGGAAAACGAGGTTCTCCGGCCGGCGGCGGCGTATCTGTGGCAGGCGAACCTGAAACTCGGTGGCTTCCCACAATGACGTACCCGCTCGTATCTGAGCTCGCCGCGGACGGCATCCCCGTCTCGGTGTCGTGCCGGGTTCTGAAGCTCGCTCGCCAGCCCTGCTATCGGTGGCCCAACGCCCCGATCCGGGATGCGGAGGTGCTCCGCGCGTATCGGATCAACGCGCTGCACGAGGCGCATCACGACGAATCTGAGGTTCGGCTACCGATACCTCGCTGACCAAGCGCGGCGGGCTGGGTGGCGGATGAGCCGGAAGAGGGCGTGGAAGTTGTGTTCTCAGGCTGGGATCCTCTCGTCCGGGCAGCGCCGCCGGCGCGGGAAAGGTAAGAAGGCTGGCCCTGCGGTGTTCGATGACCACCTCAAGCGCGTCTTCGGCGCCGAGGCACCGAACCGGGTGTGGCTGAGCGAGATCACCGGCCGCCGCACCACCACCGAGGGCAAGCTCTGCTGCTGGGCGATCAAGGAGGTGTTCTCCAACCGCATCGTCGGTTACTCGATCTCGGATCGGATGACCGCGAAGCTGGCCGTCGATGCCGTCGGCAACGCCGTGACTTGCCGCGGTGAGGTTGCCGGCTGCCATCCTGCACGCCGGTAGGGGCAGCCAGTTTCGAAGCAGGGCGGTGGCTGGCGGGTTGCGACTTCACGACATGGTCGGCTCGATGGGCCGCCTCGGCGCGGCCGGCGAGAACGCGGCCATGGAGAGCTTCTGGTGCCTGCTTGAAACGAACGTGCTCAATCAGTAACGGTGAACGATGGAATGCCCCCGGGAGTAGGTCCAGGCAGTATGAGAGCCGCGGTTCCTTCAATGGGTACAGGTTTCAGCATACTCAGCCGGGCTGCGGTATCCCAGCGCTGAGTGGCCTCTGATGGTGTTGTACTCCTTCTTCCAATCACCGATGATCACCCGAGCATGGGTGAGGGACCAGAAGCTGGTGATGTTCAGGCACTCGTCTCGGATTCGGCTGTTGAAGGACTCCACGTAGCCGTTGCACCACGGGGCACCGGGTCGGATGTAGTGGAGGCCGGTGACCTCTCCAGCGAAGTCAGCCATCGCTTGGCAGATCAGCTCCGGGCCGTTGTCACACCGCAGAACCTGCGGCAGCCCCCGCTACGCGGAGCCAACGACAGGCGGAGAAGCATGGGGAGGCAAGTGCGGCGTCCCGCGAGGATGTCGGTAGCGGATGGTTGAATGGCAGTATGCCAGAGTCACTTAC
>JAUNRO010000407.1:0-256 GCA_030544185.1 Propionibacteriaceae bacterium
AGGACGCGAGCCCGACGCCGGAGGACACCCCGACTCCCGACGACGCGACCCCCTCCCCCGACGACGCCAGCCCGACGCCGAGCCCCAGCCCCACGCCCAGCCCGGATGATGCGAGCCCGACCCCTTCCCCCGGCGAATCCGCACCCGGCACCCCGACCCCGCCGTCTCGCCTATGAGTTCCGTGCGCAGGCCCCGCCTGGTCGCCACCGACCTCGACGGAACGTTCCTGTCCCCCGACGGCTCGGTGAGCGAGGAA
>JAUNRO010000407.1:266-2752 GCA_030544185.1 Propionibacteriaceae bacterium
AAACGCGCGCGCGGTCGCCGAGGCCGCCGCGGCCGGGCTCCCCGTCGTCTTCGTCACCGGCCGCCCACCGCGCTGGCTCGACGTCATCGCCGCACTCCCCCTCGCCCACCCGACGGTCATCGCCAGCAACGGCGCCCTGCTGTGGGATCTCGCCGAGAGCCAGCCCCTGTGGGCGGAGACGATCTCGGCGGAGCTGGCGCGGGAGGTGATCGCGAGGGTGCGCGGGGCTTTGCCGCAGGCGGCGTTCGGCGTGGAGCAGGGGATGCGCTTCGGCTTCGACGATGCCTATCGCCTGGGACTCGACAAGACCGAAGCCCTGCGCCGGCCGGAGTTCTTCACCGGCACCGCGGAGGAGATGGCCGGCGAACCGTTCGTGAAGCTCCTCATCCAGCACCCCGGCATCGACTCCGACGAGCTCAGCCGGCGCGTCACCGACCTCATCGGAACAACCCTCACCGTCACCCATTCCTCCTGGGGCTCGCTCGGCCTGCTTGAGCTCTCCGCCCCGGGCATCACCAAGGCCGAGACGCTGGCCCGCTACGCCGCCCAACTCGGCGTACCCCGCACCGACGTCGCCGCCTTCGGCGACATGCCCAACGACCGGACCATGCTCGCCTGGGCAGGCCGGTCGTTCATCATGGCCGAGGCTCATCCCAGCCTCGCCGACCTCCCCGCGACCCGGATCGGGTCCAACGCCGACTCAGCCGTCGGACGCGCGATCAGGGAGTGGCTGTGAGAGACGCTCGACGGGTGGGCCAGTTCGTGCTCGCGTGCCTCCTGCCGCTGCTCGCCACGCTGTGGGTCCTGTCGGGCGGGTCCCTGCGCCAGTGGAATCCGCACACCGTCGACCTCCACGTCTATCGCCAGGCCGCCATCGCGCTCCTTGAGGGCCGCGACTTCTATCACCTGCGCGATTCCTTCCCCTTCATCTATCCCCCGATCGCCGCGGTGCTCGCGATCCCACTCACCTGGCTGCCGTGGCGGACGGTGCAGGTGCTGTGGACCGTGCTCAACGTCGGGATCCTCGTCGCGGTGCTGCGTCACCTGGGCCTCCGCCGGCTCTGGCACCTGTCCTTCGCCGCGACCGCAGCCGTGCTGTTCGTGCGCCCGGTCTCCGAGACGCTTCTCTTCGGCCAGCTCGGCATGCCCCTGCTCGGGCTCGTCCTGTTCGATGCGGTCAACGGCCCGCGCCTGTTCCCCGGACGCAAGCGGCTGCTCCCCCCGGGCGTACTCACCGGGATCGCGACCGGGCTCAAACTCACCCCGGCCGTCTTCATCATCCACTATTTCCTGACCCGGCGTTATCGGCAGGGCTGCTGGGCGCTGGGGGCGTTCGTCGCGACGGTGGTGGTGGGCCTCGTGGCCGCTCCGGCGCACAGCCCGGGCTATTGGCTCCGCCTCGCCACCGGTGACTCCGGCGCGAATCCGGACGCCTATGGCTGGATCAGCAACCTCTCGGTGCTGTCCGCGGTCCAGCGATTCACCGGCGTGACTCCGCTCGGGACGGTCGTCGGGCTCGGCCTGTCGGCGCTGCTCGTCGTCGGTGGGCTCACGGCCGCGCGCACGTCCCGCCGAGCAGGACGTGACTTGCTGGGCGTCTCGATCCTCGGGATGGTGTCCTGTGTGGCCAACCCGATCGCCTGGGTGCACCACCTGACCTGGGTGGTGCCGCTGCTGGTCGCTGGCCTGCGGGACCGGCTGCCGGAGGTGCTGCGCTGGATCGTGTTGATCGCCGTGCTCTGGTGCGTGACCAACCCTCAGTTCGGGCTGGGTGGTGCGCCGGGAGCACAGGCCGAGATTCATGACTACACCGTGGCGAACAAGCTCATCGCAGCCGGGCCAGCTATTGTCGTGGCGCTGATGGTCGTGGTGGGGCTGATGACACTGCGACGGCGGGGGCAACGCTCGGAAACGGAGGGAGAAGTCAGGGCATGAAGGCGGTCAAGCGGGTCGCGCTGATTGTGCTCTATGCCATTCCGCCGATCTTCGCGGCCTTCTATGCCGGTGCCACCGAGATCAAGGACGGTCAGTTCGTCCCGTGGCAGGTCCACATGATCGACCTGGACGTCTATCGCCGCGCCGCTCTCGAGCTCCTCGCCGGGCAGGACTTCTATCTCACGGCGAAAGACGCCTATCCGTTCATCTATCCACCGTTCGCGGCACTGCTGTCGTTGCCGCTGGCGATCTTCACCCGCGGCCAGTCCGAGTTCTTCTGGATGATTGTCAACGCGGTTGTCGTGATGGCGCTCGTCCACCGGCTCGGGTTCAAGGGCTGGCGGCTCAGCATCGTCGCCACCGCGGCGATCTGGCTCGTGCAACCGATGCGGCAGACGCTCGGGTTCGGCCAGGTGAACATCTTGTTGATGGCCCTGGTCGTGCTCGATCTGATGCCTGGACCGCGCCTGCTCGGTGAGCGCCGCCGGCTCCTGCCCGAGGGCTGGCTCACGGGCATCGCGACCGCGATCAAGCTCACGCCGGCGATCTTC
>JAUNRO010000408.1 GCA_030544185.1 Propionibacteriaceae bacterium
ACAACAACCGGGACAACAGTCGCGACAACAACACGCACTTCGACGACCTAGGCGGCGGTAGCCGCCGCAGCCGCCGGCGCCGCAGCCGCGACCGGCAGAACCGGCGCAACCGCGGCGGCGGCCTGGACCGGCTCGATGCCGAGCCCGTGATCAGCGAGGACGACGTGCTGGTCGATGTGGCCGGCATCCTCGACGTGCTGGATTCCTATGCCTTCGTGCGGACCTCGGGCTATCTCCCGGGGCCCGAGGACGCCTATGTCTCGCTGTCGATGGTCCGCAAGTTCGGGCTGCGCAAGGGCGACGTGGTGACCGGCGCCATGCGCCAGCCGCGCGAGGGGGAGCGCAAGGAGAAGTTCAACCCGCTGGTGCGGCTCGATACGGTCAACGGTGGCGAACCCGAGCAGGCCAAGAACCGGGTCGAGTTCAGCCGGCTCACTCCGCTCTATCCGCAGGAGCGCCTGCGGCTGGAGACGACGCCGCTCAACATGACCGGCCGCATCATCGATCTGGTCTCGCCGATCGGCAAGGGCCAGCGTGGCCTGATCGTGTCCCCGCCCAAGGCGGGCAAGACGATGATCCTGCAGCACATCGCCAACGCGATCACCGAGAACAACCCCGAGGTCCACCTCATGGTGGTCCTGGTCGACGAGCGGCCGGAGGAGGTCACCGACTTCCAGCGCACCGTCTCGGGCGAGGTCATCGCCTCGACCTTCGACCGCCCGGCCAGCGATCACACGCTGGTGGCCGAGCTCGCCATTGAGCGCGCCAAGCGACTGGTGGAGATGGGCAAGGACGTCGTAGTGCTGCTGGACGGCATCACGCGCCTCGGCCGGGCGTACAACATCGCAGCCCCCGCCTCGGGCCGCATCCTGTCCGGTGGCGTGGACTCAGCAGCGCTCTATCCGCCGAAGAAATTCTTCGGCGCCGCGCGCAATATCGAGAACGGTGGGTCGCTCACGATTCTTGCCACGGCGCTGATCGAGACCGGCTCCAAGATGGACGAGGTCATCTTCGAAGAGTTCAAGGGCACCGGCAACATGGAGCTCCGGCTGCGCCGCGAGTTTGCGGACAAGCGGATCTTCCCGGCGATCGATGCGGTCCAGTCGGGCACGCGTCGCGAGGAGTTGCTGCTCGGCCGCGAGGAGCTCGCGATCATCTGGAAGCTGCGCCGGGTGCTGTCCGGGCTGGACGGGCAGCAGGCGCTGGAGATGCTGCTCAACCGGATGAAGAAGACCAAGTCCAACAACGAGTTCCTGCTGGTCATTTCCAAGACCACGCCGGGGCGCGACGACTGAAGCCGGCCCGGAGAACTGGGAATGCGCGGCGGGGGCGGACGGAACATTTTGCGTCTCGCGTGCGTTGCGGCAGAATGAACCGTCGGTCCGGTTCACCCCACATCTCCGATCGGGGACCCGGACGCACAGACTCAAGGAGAGACTCATGAAGCAGGGAATTCATCCCAATTACGGTGAGACCCGGGTGACGTGCACCTGCGGCAACACCTTCGTGACCAACAGCACCGCTGACAACGGCATCATCCGTGCCGAGGTGTGCGCGAACTGCCACCCGTTCTATACGGGCAAGCAGAAGATCCTCGACACCGGTGGCCGCGTCGCCCGCTTCGAGAAGCGTTTCGGCAACGCCAAGGTCGGCAAGAAGAAGTAAGTCCATGCAGCGCCGGGGCCCGGGAGACCGGGTGCCCGGCGTTTGTCATCGCCGTTGGCGCCACCCCGGACGCCGGCGATCCGAGAACGGAGACGAAGTGTTCGAGTCGGCCGCCCCGCTGCGCGCCGAGCACGCCGACCTGGAGGCGCGACTCGCCGATCCGGCCGTCCACAGCGATGTGGTTCTCGCCCGCCGCCTTGCCCGGCGTTATGCCGAGCTGACGCCGGTGGTGAGGGCGCTGGCCGAGCACGAGGAGATCCTCGGTGATCTGGCCGCGGCCCGGGAGCTGGCCGCCGACGACCCCGGCTTCGAGGCGGAGGCCAAAACCCTGGTCGCCCAGGGCGATGAGGTCGCCGAGCGGCTCACCCGGCTGCTGGCACCGCGCGACCCGAACGACTCCGCCGACGTGCTCATGGAGATCAAATCGGGCTCCGGTGGCGAGGAATCAGCGCTGTTCGCCGGTGACCTGCTGCGGATGTACACCCGTTATGCCGAGGCCCGCGGCTGGAAGATCGAAGTGCTCGACGCGCAGGAGACCGACCTCGGCGGCTTCAAGTCGGTGACGGTCGCGGTCAAGGCGGGCAGCCACGTCGAGCCCGACGCCATGCCCTATGCGGTGCTCAAGTTCGAGGGCGGTGTGCACCGCGTCCAGCGGGTCCCCGTCACCGAGACCCAGGGTCGCGTGCACACCTCGGCCGCTGGGGTGCTGGTGATGCCCGAGGTCGAGGAGACCGACGTCCAGATCGACGACAACGACCTGCGCATCGACGTCTTCCGGTCCTCCGGCAAGGGCGGACAGGGCGTCAACACCACCGATTCGGCCGTCCGGATCACCCACCTGCCCACCGGGGTCGTGGTGTCGTGCCAGAACGAGCGCTCGCAGCTGCAGAACAAGGCGCAAGCCCTGCGCGTCCTGCGGTCGCGGCTCCGCGCGCTCGCCGAGGAGGAGGCCCAGGCCCAGGCGTCATCGGCGCGTGCCTCCCAGATCCGCACCGTCGACCGGAGCGAGCGGATCCGGACCTATAACTTCCCGGAGAACCGGATCGCCGATCACCGGATCGGTTTCAAGGCCTACAACC
>JAUNRO010000409.1 GCA_030544185.1 Propionibacteriaceae bacterium
GCCGAGGGACTCTCCGAGATAGAGCGTGCAGGCCGGGGCGAACCCACGATCGGCCAGGACCGCTGAGCCGGCGCGGGCGTCGGCGCCGAGTCCGGCCTCCGAGGGCGAACCCGGGTTGCCGGCATAACCGCGATAGTCCAGGAGCAGGACCGTGAAGCCGCGCGCGGTCAGCGTATCGGCGAGCCGGATCCGGCCGGCCCGATTGCCGCCGTTGCCCGGAAGGACGAGCACGGCGACGTTCCGGTCATCCCGGCTCGGCGGGAAGAGCCAGGCGCCGAGATCAAGGCCGTCCTCGGTGCGCAGGGTCACGTCCTCACCGCCGGGCAGCCGGTCGCCTGCCTGGCCGGCGGGAGTGCCGTCGGGATAATAGATCAGCTGCCGCTGGCCGAAGAACACAACGAGCACGAGGGCCACGACCAGGCCCACGACGATGCCGCCCACGATCAGGACCACGCGCCGGCCGGCGGACGCTCTGCGAACGCGCATGGCAGCCCCCTCCTGGCATCCGTCGACAGTCTAGGAGCCTGCGGCCGGCCTCCGATTGGAACGGCGAAAACGTCGTTATTAGGTCTCTGGGGCGCGCATCGGCTAACATGGACGCCGACTGATTCGTCGTGTGCGAATCACTTCCAAGTGGAGACCTGATCTCCCACCTCCCGACGCCTCGCGCAGTTGGCAGGTTGGCACACCGGGCCGATCGTGTGATCGCCCGGTGGTTTTCAGGCCTTCGCTGCAGCGGAGGCCTTTTTCGTTGTCGGAGGTGGGCGCGGGCGGCGATGAGCGACGTCGAGGAACGACAACCAGGAGGACTCATCAGCACCGAACCACGCATCAACGAGCGCATTCGCGTCCCCGAGGTCCGGCTCGTCGGGCCGGCGGGGGAGCAGGTGGGCATCGTCAAGATCGAGGAGGCCATGCGGCTCGCCCGCGAAGTCGACCTGGACCTGGTCGAAGTGGCCCCCATGGCTCGCCCCCCGGTGGCCAAGCTCATGGATTATGGGAAGTTCAAATATGAGGCGGCGCAGAAGGATCGCAGCGCGCGCCGCAACCAGTCGAACACCGTGATCAAGGAGATGAAGCTCCGGCCCAAGATCGATGCCCACGACTATGAAACCAAAAAGGGCCACGTGGTCCGGTTCCTCAAGGCCGGGGACAAGGTGAAGATCACCATCATGTTCCGTGGCCGTGAGCAGAGCCGGCCCGAGCTCGGGTTCAACCTGCTGAAGAAGCTGGCCGATGACGTCGAGGAGTTCGGGTTCATCGAGTCCGCGCCCAAGCAGGACGGGCGCAACATGCTGATGGTGCTCGGTCCGACGAAGAAGAAGACTGACGCCCGTGTCGATGTCGCGGCCGAGCGCGATCGGCGCGCCGCGGTGCGCACGGCCAATCAGGAGGCGGAGAACCAGCACCAGGCGGAGCGCCGGGCGCAGGCTGCGGCCGAGCCGCCGAAGAAAAAGAAGAAGGGTCCCGCCGACAACATGGACCCCGACCTCGATCTCTGATCCTCACCGGTCACGGATCACCCCGGAGGCCCGCGGCCTCACGGGACGCATATCGATGGCACGAACGTGCCCAAGAAGGAGCGGCAGCATGCCGAAGATGAAGACGCATTCCGGTGCCAAGAAGCGATTCCGCGTGACCGGCACCGGCAAGGTGATGCATCGCCGGGCCGGCAAGATGCACCTCAACGAGCACAAGTCCAGCCGGCGCACCCGCCGCCTCGACGGCGACGCCGTGCTCGCCCCGGGCGACGCCAAGAAGGCCAAGAAGCTCCTCGGCCGCTGAGCCCCAGCGGCGCAGGCACTGAACCTGCCGCGCCGCGGAGCAGACCCTTCTTCACCCACGAACTTTCAGACATAGGAGAACCGACATGGCACGCGTGAAGCGTTCGGTCAACGCGCAGAAGAAGCGCCGCGAGATCCTCGAGCAGGCCTCGGGCTATCGCGGGCAGCGCTCCCGCCTCTACCGCAAGGCCAAGGAGCAGGTCACCCACTCGCTGGTCTATGCCTACAACGACCGCCGCAAGCGCAAGGGCGACTTCCGCTCCCTGTGGATCCAGCGGATCAACGCGGCCTGCCGCGCCGAGGGCATGACCTACAACCGTTTCATCAACGGCCTGAAGAACGCCGGCGTCGAGGTCGATCGCAAGATCCTCGCCGACCTGGCCGTCACCGACGCCCCCGCGTTCACCGCGCTGGTCGAGCTCGCCAAAGCGAACCAGACCGCCGGCGCCGCGGCCTGATCGGTGGCCACTGGCTCACGAGACGAACCGGCCGGAGCGCTCCCACCCGCGAGTGGGGGCAGGCTCCGGTCGGTTCGTCGTCTCACCCAGCGCAAGCACCGCCTCGCATCCGGTGAGTTCCTGGCCGAGGGTCCGCAGGCGGTCCGGGAGGCGATTGCGTACGCCAAGGCGCGCGAGCTGTTCGTCGTCCGCGGGGCGCGGGTTGGTGACCTGGTCGAACAGGCCGCTGGGGCAGGGATTGAGGCGTACGCCGTCGGCGACGCCGAACTCGCCCGGCTCACCGACACGGTCCACCCCCAGGGCGTGGTGGCGGTCTGTTCCTGGGACACCACACCACTCGCCGAGCTGCCGGACGCTGCGCGGCTGGTCGTCGTGTGCGCGCAGATCCGTGATCCCGGCAACGCCGGCACGGTCATCCGCTGCGCGGACGCGTTCGGCGCGGACGCGGTGATCCTGTCGACGGATTCGGTCGAGGTCACGAACCCGAAG
>JAUNRO010000410.1 GCA_030544185.1 Propionibacteriaceae bacterium
GGCCTCGTGGGTGGCGCCCCAGATGTTGGCGTCGGTGGAGTAGGCCTTCTCCTTGGAGTCGCGATAGGGCAGGTTCCGCTCGGTGAGCCACTGGCTCATCTCATCGCGCCCGCCGAGCTCGTCGACGAAGTCGGTGTCGAGCCACGGCTTATAGATCCGCAGGTTCGGGTTCGCCAGCAGGCCATAGCGATAGAACCGCTCGATGTCGTTGCCCTTGTAGGTCGAGCCGTCGCCCCAGATGTCGACCTGGTCGTCGCGCATCGCGCGCACGAGCAGCATGCCGGTGACCGCGCGCCCGAGCGGTGTGGTGTTGAAATAGACCTTGCCCGCGGTGCGGATGTGGAAGGCCCCGCACATCAACGCGACGAGCCCCTCCTCGACCAGCGCGTCCTTGCAGTCCACCAGCCGCGCAATTTCGGCGCCGTAGTCACCGGCGCGCCCCGGGACGGACTCGATGTCCGGCTCGTCATATTGACCGATGTCAGCGGTATAGGTGCACGGGATCGCGCCCTTCTCGCGCATCCACGCGACAGCAACAGAGGTGTCGAGCCCGCCGGAGAAGGCGATGCCGACGCGCTCACCGACAGGGAGACTGGTCAGAACCTTGGACATGGTGCGCAGCCTAGCGCATAGTTATGCCGCCCAGCGAATGATCATGCCTCGCGGCACAACCCGCCCCAATGGCCGGCCAAACGCGAAAATGGGGCCGCGACAGGTCTTGAATTCCTAATGGTATTAGGAGAAAATTTCTGGCATGGGGAAGGTCGAGCTTCGGCGGGCACGGACGATCGAGGCGATCCTCGCGGCCGCGGCCGAAGTGATGGCCGAGGGCGGCGCGGCGGCGCTGTCGCTTGGCGAGGTCGCGCGTCGGGTCGGCATGCGCACGCCGTCGCTCTATGGCTACTTCGGCAGCCGTGCGGCGTTGTGCGACGAGATCTTCCGTCGTGGCTGGATCGACTACGGCAGCGTGACCACCAACGTCACGGTGAGCCCGGACACCGATCTGCAGGCGGAGTTGTGCGAGGGGATCCGCGCGTCCGTCACCTGGGCGAACGCGCACCGGGCTGCCGCCGAGCTGATGTTCTGGCGACCGATCCCCAACTGGCAACCGGCCCCCGAGGCCTTCGCGCCGGCGGTCGAGGTCGTCAGCAGGACCACGCAGATCGTGGCCGATGCCCAGTCGTGCGGCCTCCTTCGCGCCGACGCGGACCTGGACGAGATGACGCAGCTGCTCGGCGTGATCTTTGCCGGAGTCATCAGCCAGCAGCTGTCCAACGAACCCGGGGTGGACGCCGAAGCCGGTCGAGCGAGCCAGCACGCCGCCGCCTTCGCCGACATGTTCCTGAGCCACTACGGCACGCGCCAGCAGCGGCGGACCGCTGCACCACCGCCCACCGTCACCTGACCGCCAGCCCAACGCCGACAGGAGCGAACCATGACATCGACCACCACCGCCCGGGCGCGCAAACTGCCCCAGACCTCCCCCGCAACCCGCCGCATCCACCTCGCCGCGGAACTCACCGCCCTGGTCGCCTCCGTCGATCGGCTCGGCCCCGACGACTGGGCGCGTGTGACGGACTGCACAGGCTGGACGGTCCGGCACATGGTCGCGCACCTGGCCGGGAGCACCGAGTGCGCGGTGCGGAAGTTGGCCATGCTGCGGCACTACGGGCCGGCCATCCTGAAGTCGGTCAGGGCACCGGAAACGATGGTCGACCATATGTGCGCCTCGCAGATCGCGGCCCGGGCCGGCATGACCGACCGGGAGGTGGCCGCCGATCTGCGCCGCTGGGCTGCCGACGCGCCGACGCACCTCGATGCCTGGCCAGGTCCTGTCCGACGGCTTCGCTTGCCCGCGCCGGTCGGCGCGCCGCAGGGCAGGACGGTCAGCTGGTTCACTGACGTCATCACCATCCGGGACGTGTGGATGCATCGCGTGGATCTCGCCCGTGCCCTCGGCGTACCCCGCGAGACGACCGTCGCCGAGACGGAGGCGGTCCGTCAGGTGATCCGCGACCTCGACACCGACTGGACGGGCCCTGCCGTCGACCTCACTCTGACCGGAGTGGGCGGCGGCACGTGGCGAATCGGTGCGGGCGACCCGGTAGCCCACATCACCGAGGACGCGATCGCTTGCCTCCGGCTGCTCTCCGGCCGGTCCGACGAATGCAGTCTGACGGCTTCCGGCGATCCGGCCGCTGTCACCCGGGTGCGCGCCGCCAGGGTGCTGTTCTGAGCGGTCCAGGGCCTCCTCGTCGCTGGACCGGTGATCAGAAACTCAGAACCCGAGTCGGTTCAGGTGCTTGGGATCGCGCTGCCATTCCTTCAGCACCTTGACCCGCAGATCGAGATGCACCGGCGTCCCCAACAGACGCGAAATCTGCTGCCGGGCCGCCGAGCCGACCTCGCGGAGGCGGCTGCCGCGGTGGCCGATCATGATGCCCTTCTGGGATTCCCGCTCGACGATGAGGTTGGCGAACACATCGAGCAGCGGCTTATCCTCGGGTCGTCCCTCGCGCAGGCCCATCTCCTCGATCGTCACCACGATCGAGTGGGGCAGTTCGTCGCGCACGCCCTCGAGCGCCTGCTCCCGGATCAGTTCGGCGACCAGCGTCTCGGTGGGTTCGTCGGTGATTTCGCCGTCGGGATAGTACGCCGGGCCCTCCGGCAGCAGCGACACGAGCAGATCGGCCACGAGGTCGACCTGCTCCCCCGACAC
>JAUNRO010000411.1 GCA_030544185.1 Propionibacteriaceae bacterium
GTCCTGCTGACCGATGAGGTCATCTCTCTGTTTAAGCTCTGAACCCCTTGTTAGCAAAAAGCCGCCACAGCTGACGCTGTGGCGGCTTTTCTCCGTCGTGGCCACGAATGCCGAAATGCGGAAGCACGTGACCTACCGGCGCTCCTGCAACCAGCGGGACACTAGTCGCAGTGGTTGCTTCAGCCACACGTGCGCGGAAGCCATGCCTACTGGCGGAACCTCTAAGTCGGAGCGGCCGGCGTCGTGCCCGCGCAGAATCCTCGTCCAGCGGCACCCCCGACCACGTTTCCCCTAGTCAGCCGCACCGGCGTTCGCACTGAACGTGGATTCTGCGCAGAATGGCCGAACCACACGCCCTAGGAACGCCAGAACGGCCGGCCATCGCGTGCGCGGTCGAAGGCATAGGGGGAGGAGCACGACGAACATCCAGGACCACCCGTCGGGAAAATCGACATGTCTGCCATGATGGTTGGGGAGAACGGGGAGCTGGGGGAACACGATGGCCACACGATCATCACGTCCGAGCGGCAACGGAGCCGGAGCGAAGGCCCGCCAAGCGGGCGATCAGGCGCAACAGGCTGGATCCCAGGTCCAGCAGCATCCGGCCTACCACATCCTCGTCACCGTCGGACTCATCTGCTTCGGGATCATCCACCTCCTGCTCGGGTGGCTGTGCATCCAGATCGCGCTCGGCGGGGGAGGGGAGGCCTCGACCGACGGCGCGCTCAAGAACCTCGTGTCGCAGCCGCTCGGCAACGTGCTGATGATCGTCTTCGCGATCGGGCTCTTCGCGCTCGCCATCTGGCAGCTGCTGGAGGCGCTGTTCGGCTATGGCAACCGCGAGAAGAAGAAGATGATCCGCAAGAAGATCTCCTCGGCGGGCCGCACGATCATGTACTCCGCCATCGGCTTCTCCGCCCTCATGCTCGCCCTCGGCTCGGACACCGGTGACTCGGAGGAGTCGGCGCAGAGCACGACGGCGACGCTGATGGACATGCCGTTCGGCCGGATTCTCGTCGGGATCGTTGGGCTGGTCGTGATCGGCGTGGGCGTCGCGCACGTCGTCAAGGGCGTACGCCGCAAGTTCGCCGAGGACGACCTCGAGTCCGGCGCTCCCGAATGGGGCAAGAAGCTCGGCATGGTCGGCTGGACGGTGAAGGGCGTCTCGATCGGTCTGGTCGGCGCGCTGTTCGCCTGGGCTGCGATCACCTATGACGCAGAGAAGGCCGGCGGAACCGATGGCGCGCTCAAGACGCTGCAGGATCAGCCCTTCGGTCAGATCCTGCTCATCGCCATGGGTCTCGGGTTCGCCGCCTTCGGGCTCTATTGCTTCGTCTGGTCACGCAACGTGAACCACGAGAACATCTGACCGCTTACTGATAACTGATCATCACCGGTGTCGGATCGACCCGATCGATGGTCTGCTGCGGGGTCAGCATCGGCTGGTCCTCGTCATGGAAGTTCTTCCAGCCCCACACGACGTTGGCGGGCGGCTCCTGCATCATGACGCGCCAGGTCTCCTGCTTGTCACCCTGCGGCCCCTGTCCGTCAACGTGGATGAGGGTCTGCAGTGCGTCGTGATCGGTTGTGATCTGATCGCGATCGGGCAGCATCCGGAGCTGGAACTGGTGCAGCACGAACAGCTTCTGCGGCAGGTCGTTCTCGCGGGTGAACTCGCTCAGCCAGTCGCCGACACGGTTCACCTCCTCGGCCTGCACCTGACCGATCTGCTGCAGGGGCCGCTGGTCCGGCTTGAGCTTCCACTCGGGATCGATGGCCAGGCCCACGTGCGGGTACTTCAGCAGGGGCTCATAGATCCTCGCCTGATCGACCAGGTCGGCCCGGCCGGGCTGGAGGTCGAGCACCACATAGATGCCTTCCTCCTCGGCGCGCTCCACCCACGGCAGCAGGAACTCGGGGCTGACCTCGCGCGTATAGTTCCCGTTCGGCGATGGGTCGCCCAGCGCCAGCGTCGTGATGATCTCGAACATCGGGACGACGGTCTTGTCGCTCAGATCCTCGTACGCCGCGGCCTGCTCCTTGGCGCGTTCCACCGTCGCGTCGAGATCCTGCTCGCCCAGGACGCCGAGCACCGGCGTGCCGGGGTGGCCGTAGAGCGCGATGTATTGCTTGCCGGGTGCGTGGAGCTGACCGCCGCCGGGAAGATGTACGCCGGTTGCGGCGGCCGCGACCCGGGCGCTCAGCTGCTGCTGGTCGCCCATGCCGTTGCCGACCCCGATGACACGATTGGGTTTGATCTCGGTGATCGTGTCCACCGACTCCCGTGATTCTCGCGGGTCGCCGGAACGGGTGCGGACAAAGGTGGCGCCGGCGGCCACGGACGTGGCTGCCACCGCGGCGGTGGTGGCGTCGTCCAGTCCGGAGGCTGCCGGATCGCCGATGAGCACGGCCGTCTCGGGCTGGCCCTCTGCGCGCTCGAACTCGGGCAACGCACTCACCTCGGTCACGGCCTCAACGCCGAGCTCGCCGGCCATCACGGCGGCCGCCGGCCCCAGCGTCAGCACGGTCTCGGCACCCAGTCGCTCGAGCTCGCTCTGCAGCGCCGCGGGGTTGGGCTCGGCCGCAGGCGCGGGCGACGGGCCTTCGGGGCTTGTTGCCGGGGACGGGCTGGCCGTCCCCGCAGCCGGCGTCGGGGAGCCAGGGCTGGTCGCCGGCGAGGGACTCCCGGTGCTC
>JAUNRO010000412.1 GCA_030544185.1 Propionibacteriaceae bacterium
CTCCACTTGGTCGCGGCTCTGCCCGGTGCCGTCGGCAAGGCCGCGACGTGCGGCCCGCTCCGGGAGTTGCGGAAGGAGGTCGGGCTCTGGGCCTCCGTGGCCGGTCTGCTGCTCTATGTTGTGCTGGCCATGAGCACGCGCTATCGACCGACGGGCTGACCGAGCCGGGTCACAGACCCAACATGGCCTTCGCAATGACGAAATAGATGACCAGTCCCGTCGCATCGACGAGGGTGGTGATGAACGGGTTGGAGAACACGCCGAGACTGAGTCCGATCATGAACTCCCGCGCGATGATCCGCAGGAAGTCCCTGGGCCGGACATCGCCGACCGCCAGGCGCGGGTCACGGTCGTCGCCGCCTGGTTGCCGGTGTTCCCGCCGGTGCCGATGAACAGCGGGATGAACACCGAGAGCACCACCAGCTGGCTCAGGGTCTCCTCGAACTGCTCCAGCACCCATTCGGTCTGGATGGCCATGCGGTCTCCTTTGCCCACTCGCCCGCAATGACCCTATGCGCCCCTTCGTCTGCGCGCGGCGCGGGCGCATGATGTGATCGAAGGCAACCGATCAACGAGGAGTGACCCCGTGACCTATCCCGCGTACCAACTCGTCGACAAAGGCCAGCCCGCCCAGCGGGTCGAGCTCAGCGATGCCGATCTGCCCGAGGGGGACGTGACGATCGACATCGCCTATTCCTCGCTGAACTACAAGGACGGCCTCGCCGTGACCGGCAAGGGCCGGATCGCGCGCTCGCTGCCGATGGTCTGCGGAATCGACCTCGCCGGCACCGTCGCCGAGTCCTCCGCGCCCGATTGGCAGCCCGGCGATGAGGTCGTGCTCACGGGGTGGGGGCTGTCGGAGACGCACCCGGGTGGCTATACGACGCGGCAGCGGGTGCGTGGGGAGTGGCTCGTCGCCCGTCCGGAGGGACTGTCGCTGAAGCAGACGATGGCGGTCGGGACGGCCGGGTTCACCGCGATGCTGAGCGTGCTGGCGCTGGAGGATGCGGGGGTCCGCCCGGGGGCGGGCCCCGTGCTCGTCACCGGCGCGGGCGGCGGTGTGGGCAGCGTGGCGCTCGCCGTGCTCGCGAAGCTCGGCTATGAAGTGGAGGCCGCGACCGGGCGCGCGGAGACCCACGACTATCTCCGCGGCCTCGGCGCCAGCGCGATCGTCGATCGTGACGAGCTGACCGGCGAGGCGAAGCCGCTCGGCACCGAGCGCTGGGCGGGCGCCGTCGACACGGTCGGGTCGACCACGCTGGCGAATGTGCTGAGCCAGATCCGCCGCGCCGGCGCGGTCGCGGCCTGCGGTCTCGCCGGTGGTCCGGACCTGCCCACCACCGTGATGCCGTTCATCCTGCGCGGGGTCTCGCTGCTGGGCGTGGACTCGGTCATGTGCCCGATGCCGCGCCGTCAGGAGGCCTGGCAGCGGCTGGGGGCGGACCTGCCCGCCGAGGTGCTCGACTCGCTCACCGAGACCCACGGCTTCGACGAGATCCCGGACCTCGCCGCGCAGATCCTGGCCGGCCGGACCCGGGGCCGGGTCGTCATCGAATTGCCCTGAACGGCCGCACGATGGGCTGGCGGCACCTCGTCTGGGACATGGGCGGGACGATGATCGACACCTATCCGGCCGTCGACCGCACCCTTCATCAGGTCTGCCGCCGGCACGGTTGCGAGGTCGACGAGCAGGAGGTCACCCGCCTCACCCGCGTCTCGATCGCCGAGGCGGGTGAGGAGCTGGCGCGCCGGTGCCAGATCGCGCCCCGGCACTTTGTCGAGGCGTACGCCGGGCTGAAGCAGAGCTGGAAGACCGACCCGCCGCCGGTGATGGCGGGGGCGCGGGAACTGATGGCGTACGCCACGGAGCGGCGCGGGCTCAATCTCGTCGTCACCCACCGTGACCGGGAGAGCGCCCAGGACCTGCTGCGCGCGCACGACCTGATCGTGGACGACATGATCTGTGCCCCCGACGGCTATCCCCGCAAGCCGGATCCGACCATGCACCGGCTGGTGGTCGAGCGCAACGGGCTGGATCCCGCGGAGTGCCTGGCCGTGGGAGACCGGGCGATCGACTGCGAGGCGGCGCGCGCGGCGGGGCTCCAGTGGGTCCTGCTCGTGACGCCCGGGCTGCCCCTGCCGACCACCGGGGCCCTCAGCCGTCGCGACGGGGTGCTGGAGCCCGGGCGGACGCCCACGAACGGGAACGTGATCCACGCGCTCACTGAGCTGTGGTGAGGCCCGGAGCTGCGGGGTCACGCCTTGTTCGCGCTCTGTCCGGCGGCTCCCTTTTTCGGCGTGCGCCGGTCGTCATCGCGGAAGCGCTGTTGGGCGCCTTGTTTGGTGAGCCCATAGACAGCGCCGATCTTGCTCCACGAGGCGCCCTGCTCCCGCGCGGCCCACACCTGGGCGAGTTCGAGTTCCTCGGCGAGGAGACGGATCTGCTGCACGATCGCGAGTCGTGACTGGGGGTCGCCAGCCTCGTCGAGCGCGTCGAGTGCCTCCTGGATCCGTTCGCGTGGAGTGAGGGTGACCATGACACGCAGCATAGATGTGGCAACGGCTTGTTGACGAAAACGTCAAGGCGTGGTTGACTTTCGGCAACGAGATGTTGACGGTGGGAGGTGACTGACCATGGCGAAGAAGAAGGACAACAAGAAGGACAAGAAGG
>JAUNRO010000413.1 GCA_030544185.1 Propionibacteriaceae bacterium
TATCTGGGCTGTACTGCTCGGCTTCGGGAATCCCCGGGCCGGGGCCGATGCTCGCGACGTAGGCGGCGAGCTGCTCGATCTCGGCATCGGTATAGGTGTTGTTCTTGCGCGGGAACTGCTGGCCGGGCGCCGCCATCGGCATCCGGCCGGTGCCGACCTGGAAGTCCACCGCGGCGGCACCGACGCCGACCAGCGAGGGACCCTGAGTGGTGCCTTCGGCGTTCAGGCCGTGGCAGGAGGAGCAGCCCACCGTGAAGAGCTCCCTGCCGGCCTGGACCGCCGTGGTGTTCGTCTCGTCTGCGTTCGACTTGCCGGTGGGCGCGAAGCCTGCGTACACGACGCCGACCAGGAACAGCGCCATGATGAGCAGCAGTGGCCGTGCTGCGCGATGCCGGCGCTTGGCTGACAGGAATCTCACTGAGGGGTTCCCTTCAAAATCGGATGCTGGTGTTCGGTGTGGCGGATCCGCGCCGCGCGACCGTCGTTGTCCACACGATCGACGGGCCGCCGACGGGTCATCGAATGATGTAGAGCGTGGCCCACAAGATGATCCAGACCACGTCGACGAAGTGCCAGTAGTAGGAAATGGCGACCGCGGAGACTGCCTGCTCATGTGTGAACCGGCGGGCCATGTAGGTCCGGGCGAGCACGAAGAGGAATGCGATCAGCCCGCCGATGACGTGCAGGCCGTGGAAGCCGGTCGCGAGGAAGAACAGGGAGCCCCAGACGTTCGTCTGCGGCGTCATGCCCTCGTGGAACAGCTCCGCGTATTCCCAGACCTGGCCGGCAACGAACACCGAACCCATGATGAAGGTGATGATGTACCACATCCGCAGCTTCTTGACATCGCCGCGCTCGGCAGCGAACACGCCCATCTGGCAGGTCACCGAGGAAGCCACCAGAATCGCGGAAATCGCCGCCGCGAAGGGCACGTTCAGCATCGCCACGCCGCTGGCCCAGAGCTCACCGCCGGTGGACGCGTTGGTCACCGAACGGACCGTGAAGTAGGCCGCGAACAAGGCGCCGAAGAACATCAGTTCGGAAGCCAGCCAGATGATCACGCCCACTGCGACCGTGTCCGGACGCCCCTTGATCCCGCTCAGACGAGATCTGGCGATGGGATGGAGCGCCCCCGTCGGGAGCGAGTGTGTTGTATCGGATGAAGTAGCCACGCGCACATTATTGCCATACTTTCTGGCCGAGTCACCTCATTCGTGATGTTGGGACCGGTCGCGACCCGATCGTTGCCATTGCCGGCCTGATAGGCATAGACGCCACCAGGGCCCGCTGCGGATCTCGATATGCTGGGCCCGGTAGCCGGACCGGCTGACCCGTCGTACAGTCAGATCGCTGGCGTCGGGTCGCTCGAGGGCGATAATTCGCCACCGGCGGGCCAGCCCGTCACCGAATTCACCGCGAGGAAGAACAATGAGCGCACAGCAGCCGAGTGAGGCCGAAGCCACGGTCCTCGTCTATTCCGACGATCGGACCGTCCGCGAGGAGATCCGGCTCGCGATGGGGACTCGCGTGGCGGCCGATCTGCCGCCCGTGCGGGTGGTGGAGTGCGCCACGCCGCGCGCGGTGATCCAGGCCATGGATGCCGGGGGTATCGACGTGGCTCTCCTCGACGGTGAGGCCGTCCCCGCGGGTGGCATGGGCATCTGCCGCCAGGTCAAGGACGAGATCGTCAACTGCCCGCCCGTGATGATCGTGGTGGCCCGGCTGGACGACGCGTGGCTCGCCACGTGGTCGCGGGCCGATGCCGTGGTGGCGCATCCGATCGACCCGGTCACCCTGCCCGACGAGGTGGCCGGCCTGCTCCGGCAGCGTCGCGACTCGACCCCCGCACGCGCCTGATGGGGGTCCCGACCTGGCCCGACCTCATCTCCGAATTGGTGGGGGGCCGGGATCTTCCGGCTGCCGAGATCCGCTGGGCGATGGGCGAGATCCTCCAGGGAGCGGCCAGTCCCGTGCAGGTTGCTGCCTTTGCCGTCGCGCTGCGCACCAAGGGTGAGACCGTGGAGGAACTCTCCGGCATGGCCGACGTGATGCTGGAGTTCGCCACAGCGATCGAGCTCGATCGCGAGGCCGTGGATGTCGTGGGCACCGGTGGCGACCGGGCCAACACGGTGAACGTGTCGACGATGGCCGCCATCACCGCGGCTGCGGCTGGGGCACGCGTGGTCAAGCACGGGAACCGGGCGGCGTCGTCCGCCTGCGGCACCGCCGACGTGCTGGAGCAGGTCGGCATCGTGCTCGATCTGCCGCCGGATGCCCAGCAGGGCGTGATGGACGAGGCGGGCCTGGTGTTCCTGTTCGCGGCCGGCTATCACTCCTCGCTGCGCCATGTCGCGGCGGTCCGCCGGGAACTGGCGGTGTCGACGACCTTCAACTTCCTGGGTCCGATGGCCAACCCGGCCCGGCCGAACGCCCAGGCGATCGGTGTCGCCGATCCCCGGATGGCCGGACTCATCGCCGGCGTGCTCGCCGGCCGGGGAGCACGCGGTCTGATCTTCCACGGCGGTGACGGTCTCGACGAGCTGACCACGACCACCACCTCCCGGGTCTGGCTGATCCACGAGGGCGAGGTGCGGGAGTCGGTCTTCGATCCTGTGCAACTCGGCGTGCCCCGTGCGGAGGTCGCCGACCTGGTCGGCGGATCGCCTG
>JAUNRO010000414.1 GCA_030544185.1 Propionibacteriaceae bacterium
GTCAGCCGCGTGCAGGACGCCGGTGGGATTGGTCGGGTTGCCGACGACGACGAGATCGGCGCGGCTCGACACCAGCGTCGGATCGAGCGCGAAGCCGGATTCCGCGGAGAGCACCAGCCGCGCCGGGCCACTGCCGGCGGTTGCGAGAGCCGCCTCGGGTTCGGTGAATTGGGGATGGACGATCAGTGGCCTGCTCGCGATGCCGGCCCGGGCGATCAGCGTGAAGGCCTCGGCACCACCCGCGGTCGGCAGCACCATCGCGGGGTCGACCCCGTGGTGCGCGGCGATCGCGGCGGTCGCCACGCCGGCATCCGGATAGGCGCCGAGCCCGTTGATGCTGTCCGCGATCACCTCGGCGACCCACTCCGGCGGGCTGGCGAGCCGCACATTGACCGCCAGATCGACCAGCCCGGAGCTCAGCTCCTGATCGCCGTGGAAGGTGAGGTCGGTGGCTACCATTCGATGCCCTTCTGTCCGGGTCGGCCCGCGTCGAAGGGGTGCTTGACCTTGGTCATCTCGGTGACCAGATCGGCGATCTCGATAAGGCGCTGGTCGCAGTCGCGACCGGTGATGATGACGTGCTGATAGCCGGGGCGTTCGGTGAGGGTCGTGACGACCTCATCGACATCGATCCAGCCCCAGTTGAGGGGATAGGTGAACTCGTCGAGCACATAGAGCGTGTGGGTCTCCGCGGCCAGCCGGCGGCGCACCTCGGCCCAGCCCTCGGCGGCCTGGGCGGCGTGATCGGCCTCGTTGCCGGACTTGCGGGACCAGGACCAGCCCGCGCCCATCTTGTGCCACTCGACGGGGCCGCCGGCGCCGGTGTCGGTGTGGACCTGGCCGAGGGCCTCCAGGGCAGCCTGCTCACCGATGCGCCATTTCGCGGACTTCACGAACTGGAAGATGCCGATCGGCCAGCCCTGATTCCAGCCGCGCAGCGCGAGACCGAAGGCCGCAGTGGACTTGCCCTTGCCCTGACCGGTGTGGACGACGACCAGCGGCTGGTGCCGGCGCTGACGGGTGGTCAGCCCGTCCTCGGGGGTGACGGGGGTGACGCCACGGCTCATGGCTGCTCTCCTGGGTTCGGTCGCCTTTGATCCTGCCAGAGGGGATGGAGGTCCGCCGCCAGGCGCGACGGCGGGAAGGGTAACCGACCCGGAGAAAGACGCTGGACCCGCCCCTCGGGGGATGGGCGAGTCCAGCCCGTCTTTTGTATCAGATCTTGAGGGGTTTCTGCACCCGTAAGCTTCCATTCTTCCGGGTCCTGCTGCGCGACGGGCGCCGAGGGCGGGTCTCCTTTGTGTGGGTCCTAACGTTTGCGGAGTTCCTGGGGCTGCGTTGCCGGGGCGCGGACTCTGCGGGAAGCAGCGAGAGCCGGATTGGAGAGTGGAGAGGGTGCGGGTGAAAGGCAGGGAGGTGCGCCGGGGCCGTTCGGGCCCGGTCGTCATGTGCAGCGACGGTCTTGGTGGGATGTGGCCGGACTGGTTGCCGCTCGCCGACGCGTTGCCAAAGACGCGGGTCGTGGCCGTTCTCCGTGACGAGACCGACCTGGATCGGGCGGCTGCGGAGGTCGTGGTCGCCATGGATGAGATCGGGGTGGCGCGCGCGTCGCTCGTGGGGCACTCGATGGGCGGATTCGTCGCTGAGGCGGCGGCGCGGCTGCATCCCGAACGCGTCAGTGGGTTGGTCCTGCTGGACAGCAGCGTCACCCACGTCAGCGCGGCGATCGCGGTGATCGACACGGTGGGCGGGCGGGCGCTCGGGGTGACGTGTGGCCGGATCGGGCGGTTCGCCCGGGCCGCGGGGTTCGCCAAGCGGCTGTTCGAGCCGCGCACTGCGCGCCGGGATGTGGAGCGGCGGGCCCTGGTGGACCCGATGAGTGTCGACGTCGCGCGGTGGAGCCTGATCGCTCAGGAGCTCGAGGCCCACCAGGTCTGGGCCCGGCGGCTTGTGCAATTGCGCGCGGAGCGCCCGCTCGGGGCGATCCCGGTCCGCGTTGTGAGCGCCGAGCAAGGTCCGTGGAGCCGGGGATGGTTGCGGCAGCAGGCCAACCTCGTCGGCCTGCTCGGAGCGGAGTCGGCGCGGCCGGAGGTGGCTCAGCGGGTCGTCCGTTCGGGGCATCTGGTCCACCTGGAGCAACCGCGCGTCGTGGCCGAGGTCGTGCGCTCGCTCCGATGAAGCCGGTCACGCCTCAGGTGTTAGGGGCCGTGCTGCCGCGCCGTCGAGGCCCGTCGCGGGGGCTTTTGGGTGAATCGGCGCCAGGGTCTTGAATGTGTCAGGGCAGGGCCTTAAAATCGAATGTATGAGCGATAATGCTGTTTGGTCCGGGGTGTTGCCGGGCCGCGATGATGGGGTGCTCGGGCTGCCGGAGGGTTGGGTGGCCGTGCCGTGGGAGTGCCCGGCCGAGCTGGGCCCACTGGCGCCGGATCCGATGACGCCCGAGGAGCGGGCTGCCTGCCCGGCGTCGCCGGGGGCCTATGTGGTGCCCGAGCCGTGGGACACCATCGTGCCGGAGGTGATCCCGGATTGGGTGCTGGCCGAGCCGCCCGAGGGGTTCGGGGAGCCACCGCAGTGGCTGTTCGACGACCCGACGCTGCCGCCGTTTCCTGATGATCCGTGCGCGCCGGCACCGGCGGTGGCCGGGTCGTCTGTGCTGGCGGA
>JAUNRO010000415.1 GCA_030544185.1 Propionibacteriaceae bacterium
CTCGCGCATCCCCTCGGCCAAACAACCCCACCTACACCCTCACGTGGACCCATTGCGTAATCTGTGATCACATCTTACGCTGATCGGCACGACGAGAAGTGACCCGAGCCAGTCGGGCTCGATCGCCGCCGGCGCACCGACGCGCCGGACCTCCCTCGATCCTCGGATCCCGCACCGGTCAGGAGACGCACCCATGAAGGACGTGGTCATCGTCGGAGGAGGGTTGGCGGGGCTGTCCGCCGCCTGGCGCCTCCGCCACTGGGACACCGTGCTGCTGGAGGCCGATCTCCGCGTCGGTGGGCGCATCCGCTCCGAGCGGCGCGGCCAGTACTGGATGAACTGGGGAGGGCACGTATTCGCGGGCCCAGGTACGGCGACCGACTCCCTGCTTGTCGGAGCCGGCGTCACCGCCGTCGATATCCCCGGGTCCCTGCAGGGTCTTCACCTCAACGGCAAGTTCATCCCCAAGGGCGCCCCGTGGAGTTACCCGTTCCGGGTGCCCATGTCGATGCGGTCACGGCTCGCGACGATCGCCACCGGCGCCAAGGTCGTCGCCGGCGTAGCCCGGTACACCAATGTCGTGCGCTCTCGCCCCGGCGAGTCGGCGGAGGTACGCCAGAAGCGCATCTACGACTTCGACAACGACCGCACCTTCGCCGAGCTCATCGGCACCCCGCCACGCGACACTGCGTCGCTCTTCGAGGTGACCGTCACCCGCTCGGCGGGCAACATGGACGAGCTCGCCGCCGGGTCCGGGATCGGCTATTTCAGCCACGTCCACGGCATCGGGCAAGGTCTCAAACGCGGCGTCGTGGGCGGCCCCTCCACCCTCACCGAGGCCGTGGCCGCGACGCTCGGCGACCGCATCGAGCTGGGGGCGCGCGTACACGAGGTCGTGCACCGACCGGGGTCCGTCGTCGTGCGATACACCCAGGATGGGCGCGAGCTGGAGGTCGAGGCGCGTACCGCCGTGCTCGCGACGACCGCCGACGTCTCCCACCGGATCGGTGTCGATCTGCCGGAGGACCTGCGCGACGCACTCGGGCAGATCAAGTATGGTCCCCAAGTCAGTTCGGCGTTCCTCACCAACGAGACGACCCGCCGCCCGTGGGACGACAACTACGCCATCGCCACTCCCAAGCGTTCGTTCGCGATCGTGCTCAATCAGGCAAACATCGTCCGCGGCAGCGAGGCCGAGCGGCAGCCCGGCGGCAGTATCATGGTCTTCTCCCCCGCCGCCCTCGGCGCCCGCCTCCTCGACAAAACCGACCAGGAGATCCAGGCCATCCACCTGCGCGACCTCGAAGAGGTTCTCGGCCCCGGCTTCGGCGACACTGTGATCGAGGCCGGCACCTCCCGCTGGCAGGTCGGCACCCCCTACTGCTTTCCCGGCCGAGCCCGGCTGCAGACCACCCTCCTGCGGGGCGCTGACCGCGTATACCTCGCAGGCGACTACACCGGCACCCTCTACAGCGAGACCGCGATCGCGTCAGGGTTCACGGCCGCACAACGTGCCGTGAGCGTGCTGGCTACCGAGCGACAGACTCGCTTCGGCCGCTGAGGTACCGGGACTGTTCCGCGGGCATCTCGACGTGAGGCACTGCCCCGTTGTGATCACATTCGGGGTACCTGGCGCAGGAAAGTGCCCCAGGTCGATCTACCCTGGACTCTGTGGACATCAGGGAGAACGGCTACGAGGATGGGGCGCAGAACGGCTCGGGCGTGGTCGCTGCGCCGCTGGCCGAACAGGTTTTCAATCACCTGCGCTCGGCGATAACCAACGGTGATCTGCCACCTGGCCATCGCCTTCGCGTTCGGGAGGTGGCGGCGCAGGCCGGGACCAGCATCATGCCGGTACGCATTGCCATCAGCCAGCTGGTGGAGGCGGGTCTGGCCACCCAGGAGCCCTACAAGGGAGCCCGCGTGAGCGGCTTCGGTGTCGCTGAGCTCGTCGAGCTCTATGACCTGCGGATCCTGTTGGAGAGTGAGGCCGCCCGCCTGGGAGCGCGTAACGCCGACGGCCACCTCGTTTCGCGCATGGTCGAGCGCTGGGAGCTACTACAGCAAGCCGCCGCACGGGCCGACTACAGCGAAGCCCTGCAGCTCGATGAGAAGCTTCTCGGGGAGCTCTACGCCTCCGCCGGGAGCAATCTGCTGGTCTCCACCATCCATGGGCTGTGGGATCGCTCGTGGCCGTACAAGGTGCTATGGCTCAAGAGTGGGTCAGCGCAGGAGGGCAATTCGGTCTGGCGGTACAAGCCCCAGCTCATCGAGGCCGCCCGCCAGAAGGACGGCGAGCGCGCAGCCGAGGTCATCGGTGAGTCGTACGAGGCCGCCAAGCAGAAGCTACATCAGATTCTCGACCGGACGCAGTCAGCCTGACTGGCGGACTGCGAAGCGAGTCGGATTCCGGACTTCCGCCTCACAGTGCCTCTGCTCGACGTCCCCGCGACCGCCCAACCGGGAGCGGCGCGCCTGGTCGAAGCCGCGCTTTCGCCGCAGGTTTCGAACGCTCTGCTCCTCCAGGTGGCCCTATCGTGCCCCGTCGATGAGCGGACGCCGACTCAGCCGACGAGTCGATCGCCCGCTGCATCGTGATCGACCCCCTCGGTGGATTCTCGCGCTCGCGCCTGACACCGCCCCCCGGG
>JAUNRO010000416.1 GCA_030544185.1 Propionibacteriaceae bacterium
CCGAATCGTGCCTGCGCCAGGTGCGCGTCGATGTCGCCTTCCTCGGCGCCGCCGGCATCCGCCCGGACGGTTCCGTGCTCGATTCCACGCCCAGCGAGGTCCCGGTCAAGCGCGCCATGATCGACATCGCCCAACGCTCCTGGCTGCTCGCCGATCATGCGAAGTTCCCCGGGTTGGGCTTCCTTGAGATCGCCCCCATCACGCAGTTCACTGGTCTCGTGACAGATTCCGACGACGGCCCCAACTCCCTGCACCTGCCCCCCGACACGGATCTGGAGGTCCTTGTTTCATGAAGCTCGTCATCCTGGGCGGCGGCGGTTTCCGCGTGCCCCTCGTCTACGACGCGGTGGCCACGAACGGGATCGCCATGGCCGATGGTTCACCCTTCATCGGGGAAGTGGTGCTCTACGACAACTCCCGGCACCGCCTGGACGGTATCGAGAAGGTCATCAGGGCACGGAGTTCGCAACTGGAGAACCCGCCGTCGCTGCGGATCACCACGGATCTGCGCGACGCGCTGGCCGAGGCGGATTTCGTCTTCTCCGCCATCCGGGTGGGCGGGCCGGAGGGGCGGGTGAAGGACGAACGGGTCGCCCTCAACCTCGGGTTGCTGGGGCAGGAGACCATCGGGCCCGGCGGCCTCGCCTATGCGCTGCGCACCATCCCCGTGATGATGGAGGTGGCAGAGGCCATCGCCGAGGTCGCACCAGATGCGTGGACGATCAACTTCACGAACCCGGCCGGCATCGTCACGCAGAGCATGCGTCGTGCGCTCGGTGAGCGGGTCGTCGGCATCTGCGACACGCCCATCGGGCTGGTGCGGCGCGTCTCCAGGCTGCTCGGGGTCTCCCTCGAGCACGACCAGAGCAGGGTGGACTACGACTACCTGGGCCTCAACCACATGGGATTCCTGCGCTCGGTCAGCGTCGACGGTGTGGACCGGCTGCCGGAGATCCTCGCCGATGACGCCAAGCTCGAGGAGATCGAGGAGGCGCGGCTCATCGGCAGGGATTTCGTGCGTGCGCTCGGGGCCCTGCCGAACGAATACCTGTACTACTACCTGCACACCGACGCCGCCGTCGGACGCATCGACAAGACGGAACAGACCCGCGGGCAGTACCTCGCCCAGCAGCAGGGCCAGTTCTACGACAACGTCGCCGAGGCCGCGGACCCGCTGGCGCTGTGGCACGAGGTGCTGCACGAGCGGGAGGCCACCTACATGGCCGAGGCCCGCGACGACGAGCGCCGCGAGGAGGACATGGGCGGCGGCTACCAGGAGGTCGCCCTGCGCATGATGGGCGCGCTCGCCACCGGGCGCTCCGAACGGATGATCCTCGACGTGGCGAACTACTCGGACGGTCGCCGCGTGGTGCCCGAGCTGCCCGATGACGTCGTGATCGAGGTGGGCTGCGTGGTCGACGGTGAGGGCGTCCATCCGCTGGACGTCGGGCCCGTGAGCCTCGTCGAACTGGGGCTGATGGCGCGGCTGCGCGCCGCGGAACAGGCGATCGCGGAGGCCGCGCTCACCCGGAATCCGGACAAGGCGTGGGAGGGATTCTCGTTGCACCCGCTGGTCGACTCACCGCGCCTGGGCAGGCAACTGCTCGACGGCTACATCGAGGCCCACGAGGAGATCCGCGCCCTGTTCAGGACGTGACCTTCCGGGCCCCCTCCTCCTCGATCGCGCGCCGCTCCGTGCGCTTGCGGATGACGCGCCACACCTGGTGGCACACGATCACGACGGCGAGCCAGGCCATGCCGATCGCCCAGGCGGCCAGCACGTCGGTCATCCAGTGGTGCCCGAGATACACCCGCGACAGCCCCATGGAGATGGCGTAGAGGGAGGCCAGGGCGATGATCAGCCACCTCAGGCCGCGCCCGCGATCCCAGAAGTGGCGGATGAGCAGGTAGGCGAGGATGCCCACGATCACCAGCGAGTTGAGGCTGTGGCCGCTGGGGAAGCTCATCGAGGTCTCGTGCGGCGGGATGGCCTCCGCCAGCGGCGGCCGGTCACGCCCGATGACATCCTTGCCCACCACGGTGATCAGGAGCGAACCGCCCACCGCGATGACCGTCAGCACCAGCGGCGTGATGTCCCGCCAGCGCCAACTGAGGATGATCACGACCAGACCGGTGATGATGGGCTGCCAGAGGGGGCCGCCGGTGTTGGAGTACCACGCGACGGCGGCGTCGAGGCCGGGCGAGCGGATGCCCAGCACCCAATCCAGGATCGGCCGGTCCCACAGCGCGATCCCCTCGCTCTCACCCACGGATTCGAGGATCTCGCCGAACAGGTTCGTGAAGGCCACGGCGATGCCGAAGGCCACCGAGAGGGTGACGCCCAGCACCACGGCCGTCTTGGTCCGGTCGGACACTCCCGGCACATCGGGCAGTTTGTCGATCACATCGGGCAGTCCCATGGCCAGCTCACGCTCCCAGTTCGACGGTGAGCCCGGCGTCGCGGAGGATCTGCGCGCCAGACGGGAGCCCGGCCTCGGTCCGGGCGACCTCGGCGTACCCCGTCTCGTAGACCACCCGGGTCACGCGTCGGGAGTTCACGATCAGCCGGGCGCACGTCGCGCACGGCTCGTGGGTGACGAACAGCGTGTGCCCCTCGCCGTTCCAGTTGGCGGCCAGCAGCGCG
>JAUNRO010000417.1 GCA_030544185.1 Propionibacteriaceae bacterium
GGCTCATCCGCACGGCGCTCCAGGAAGACCTGAAATACGGGCCCGACGTGACCTCGCTGGCAACGGTCGATCCAACCCAACGATCGGCCGCGAGAATCGTCTCCCGGGCCCACGGCGTCATCGCCGCCGTCGACGCGGTGCAGTGGACGCTGGAGGAAGTCATCGCCGACGACTTCGAGGTGGAAATCATGGTGCGCGACGGGGCCTTCGTGAAGCCCGGCACCATCGTCGCCGAAATCGAGGCGCCCACCCGCGGGCTGCTGACCGCGGAACGGACGCTGCTGAACATCGTCACCCACGCCTCCGGCATCGCCTCGGCGACGCGCCGCTGGGTGGACGCCATCGCGGGGACCGGCGCCCGCATCCGCGACTCGCGGAAAACCATGCCCGGCCTGCGCAACCTGCAGAAATACGCCGTGACCTGCGGCGGCGGCATCAACCACCGCCACGGCCTGGGTGACGAGGCGCTGATCAAGGACAACCACGTCGCCGCGGCCGGCGGCGTCGTGCAGGCCCTGGAACGCGTCCGCCGCGCCTACCCCGAGGTCAAATGCGAAATCGAGGTCGACACCCTCGAACAGCTCGACGCCGTGCTGGAGCACAAGCCCGAACTGGTCATGCTGGACAACTTCGAGGTGTGGCAGACCCAGATCGCCGTGCAGCGCCGCGCCCAGGTGTCGCCCGCCACGCAGCTCGAATCCTCCGGCGGCCTCACCCTCGACGTCGCCCGGGACTACGCCTCCTGCGGCGTCGACTTCCTGGCCGTCGGCGCGCTCACCCACTCCTCGCCGGTGCTGGACCTGGGCCTGGATTTCTAAAGGGTCACCCGCTCAGACGGGCGGTGACTTCCGCCGCGACGGCGTCGAGCATCTCGCGGAAGCGGGCGGCGGAGCCGGCGTCACGGGAGGCCAAAGCCGTGCGCGCGGCGAGGGCGCGGTTCAGGGCATCCTCCGCGCGCGGGACGTCGCGGACCTCCAGCTGGCACATGGCCACCTGCGCCAACAGCGGAATCTCCTGCGCATGCATGCCGTCCGAACCGAACAGGCCCGCGGCCAGCTCCAGGTGATCGATGGCGCGGCCCGGATGGCCGCGCCGCACCTCCGCCTGCCCGTTCAGCGCGTGCCACTGCGCCCACCGCATGTGCCGCGGGGGAGTGCCCTCCGCGACCTCGGCGCCGTCGGCCTCCAGGTTGTCCAGGAAATCCAGCCAATCGGCGGCCTTGTCCATCATCTTCGGGGCGGACCCGCGGATCGGACGGCCCAGCGAATCGGTCTCCGGGGCGTCGGCGGCGTCACCGAGGTCGGCGAAACCGGCCATCAAATGGTCGGCCGCGGCCCACAACTTGCCCTCGCCGGCCAAGTCCGAGGCTTCTTCCAGATAACGCGCGGGGGAGCTCATGGCCACCGATGTTAACTCAGCCCAGCAGCTCCTCGAGCGCCTGGCGGACCGGGTGGCCGGACCAGGAGTCGTCGGGAAGCAACTCGTCGATGCGGGAGGCGTACCGGCGCGCGCCGGCGGCGTCGTCGCGGTCGAGGCAGGAACGCACGCCGGTGAGCAGCGCGCGGGCGGCCTCCTCGCCGTCGCCGGCCTCCAGGTAGCCCGCGGCCGCGGTGTCCACGTGGCCCAGCGCCAGGTCCTCGCGGCCCGACACCCAGTAGATGTAAGCCAGGTCGTCGTGCCAATCCGCGATGGACCAGCCGCCGGACACCAGTTCGCGGGCGTCGACCATGAGGTCCTCGGCGCGGTCCGGATCCTCGTGCACCGCGCTGCGGGCCGCCTGCCGCAGGGCGCGCGAGGCGCCGGGGTCGTCGCCGAGGCGGTGCAGGTGCTCCGCGTGCTCGATGAGCAGATCCGCCGCCCGATGCGGGTCGCCGGCACGCCCCGCGGCGGTGGCCGCGATGGTGAAGGCGGCGTCCGTGCGCTCCTCGTCGGACGTCAACGACGACCAGTGCGCCACCGGCACCGCATGCTCCAGCGCGCCCGCGTTCTCGCCGGCGTCCAGCAGCGAACGCGCGAGAATCAAGCGCAGATCCATGACCAGCGGATTGACCGGCATCCCGGCGGCCGCGTCGAGCGCCGCCCCCGTCTGCTCCGCGGCCTCCGCGAAGCGGCCGTAGGAATTGAGCAGCGCCGCGCGCAGCCGCGCCGAACGAAGCGTGCCGACGACGAGGTCCAGCTCCAACCCGACCGTGACCACCGGCTCCAATTGGCGGACCGCCTCCGCGGGCTCCTCGGCTTCCAGGCACAGGTGCGACAGCATCTGGCGGGCCTCGATGGTGCTGGTCACCGGCTCGGACTTCGGGTTCGCCGCCACATCCGCGCAGATGCGGGCGGACGCCGCCAAGTCACCGCGGCCATGCGCCAGCTGCGCCTCCAGGAGCCGGCGATCATCGACGCCGCTGCGCTTCGGGGCGTACTCGGCCGACCACCGGGCCAGGGCGTCCGCGAGATCCGGGCGGCGCCCCAGTGACGCGGCCGCGCCGGCCACCGCCGCCGACAACGCGAACTGGTACGCCTCCGCGCCCTCCGGCCGCAGATCCAGGATGTCCCGGGTCAGCGAGGTCAGCTGGGGGACCTGCGAATCCATCGGGCGCGCGGACCCCGGATGGTCGTCGATGAACCGCTCGGCTTCCGCGAAGGCT
>JAUNRO010000418.1 GCA_030544185.1 Propionibacteriaceae bacterium
GCTCTCGCCGCAACCGTCTTGTTCTGGCTATGAAGCGACAACGAGTCCTGACCATGGACGATCGGCGCAATATCATCGCGTTCAATTGCCAGCCCTGATGCCGATAAGGCAGGATCAGGCAGAACCTCGGCCGGCGGAGCAGAAAAAGCCGCCGAGGTTTCTTTGAGAGCAAGTTCGAGATAGGGCTGCTCCTCGCGGAAATAGCCCCGCGCGCGGCGCGACTTTTCTTCGCTGACCTCTATCATCACCCGCACCATCCTGTCGGCCAGGACGGGCATGTCTTCGTCACCCGGAGCGATCGTCAGACCAAGACGTTGGATCGTGCTTTCGATGGCGGGCATAGCGATCTGCCTGTCGCAGAGAAGAATTGCTTCGCGTAATGCATTGCGACTTGCATCCTCCATGGCAAGCGCGGCTTCGGCAGCAGCACGGGAGCGCGGGGCGCTGAGCGCGCGCAACCGGTCGGCCGTCTCGATTTCAAGACGGGCATAACCAACCAGAATCTGTGTCATCACCTCCGGCGACACATCGCACTCCGCTGCAAAGCAGATTTCGCTGATGGCGGTCAGGCGCCGGGCGAGATCTGCGGCTTCACGGAGAAATTGGGTTCGCAGCGGGAAACAGAAAAAATCGACGGTAAAGCGTGACGCTTCACCCGCCGGAACGCGCCGGCGCCAGTAGAATCCGGTCGGTCGATGTTCGAGATGCGGCTGGCAGCTTGCCATATGTGGCCTCCATGAAAGGAGGTGCCACGCGTCGGGCGCGGAAGGTCTTGCTTCGCGTCTGTGCAAGGCACTGTGCAAAACCGAGGCGCGTCGGTTGACCGCGCTGACGAACGACGCCGCCCACCTGATCGTCAAGGAGGCCCGCATCACCAACGACCGCGAGTCCGCCAAGCTTCTGCGGGATATGTGGGAGCGGCAGGGCTACGTGGTCTTCGAGCGGACGGAGGCCTGAGCATGGGGATGCTGGAACAAGCCTACGCCGTCCTGACCACGGAAGCGCTCGCCCACGTCATCGACACCCACCTGTTCTACTCGCGACGGGCCGAGACCCGTGGCGAACGGCTCTGGCACCTGGTGGCCATCGAGATCGCGCTCGTCGAGTTCGAGCGCCGCGCGTGGGGGGACGCCGCATGACCATCGCCGCCCACGAGCTGAACGCGACGGAACACGCAGCCCTGACCGCCGCCCTCCTCGCGATCGATAAGGCCCACTTGGTCGAGGCCCTGATCCTCACGGGCGACGCAGACGCGAGGCGGGGGCTGATGTGCCTCGCCCCGCAGGTCACGACCCCGGAGGCCGTGTATGACGCCCACGCCGAGGCCTGCCTCGCCCTCCTGGACCGCATCGCCGCGGCCGTGCCGAGGACCGGCACGGCCGGTTGGCGGGACGCCGCCTCCATCGCCCACCTCGAGGCCGTCCTGCGGGACGCCGTCACCATCATAGGAGCCTGACATGACCACCGTCGAACTGATCGCCCGCCACAACGAGCTCGCCCGCGCCGCCGGGGTGCCGGAGCTGACCGAGTGGAAGAAAAGCAAGCACGAGCTCGAGGCGAGGATCGCGTCCCTGCCCGCCGACCCGCTCGACATGGGGGCGTCGGTCGAGCCCTCGGCACCGGAGCCTAAGCCGAGCGTGGCGGCCACGGTCGCCGAGCTCCTGGCCGACGCCGCCATGAGCTACGCCGCCGTGGCCGAGGAGGTCCGGCGGCGCGTCCCCGGAGCCGCCACCTCGGCCCGGTCCGTCGCCTCGATCGCGCTCAAGCTTCGGAAGGCGGGCCACGTCATCCCCGCCCGGCTGCGGCCCGAGCCTCCCGCTGCGAGGGGATAGCCAGTCCCTTCTTCCGGCCCTGCGACCGATACCACGAGACCGACGCCTTGGACGTGTCGGCCTCCGGGAACCGTTCTCGCACGCCAGCCAGGACGGCTTCGTCGTCCAAGCCCTGCACGAGGAGGCTCTCGGCGAACTCCCTGATGGTCGGCACCCGCTCCTTGCCGAACAGGGCGAGGCGCAGGTGCTCGCGTATCACGTCGGCCACCGACCGGTTGAGGTCGGTGGCCTCTTTCGTCAGCGCCTCCAGAAGGTCCTCGTCCAGCGTGACGTTGATCCTTGTTTGAACCATGTGGCCCTTACCGTATCATTTTCCTTGACAGCCGCCATCTCACTTGTATGGTATGGCACTTGTGGTTCATACACAAGGAGCAACGCAATGACCCTGACTGCCCAAGTCACCATCACCGTGCCCATCAGCGAGGATGACCTCCCCCGCCACGACCCCGAGGAGACCATCCTGACGGCCGTCGCCGTTTCCCTCATCCGCAACCACCCGCGCATCTGCTTCCACACGCTGGTGGAGGCGCTCCACGAGCTCCACCCTTCGTCCTTCAAGTTCTGGTCGGAGCACCTCCTCGGGGAGAGCCGGGGGAGCGAGGTCCACGCCGCCGCGCTGAACCTCCTCTCGGACGCCCACATGAGCCTGCTCGCGATCCAGGACGCCATCGGCAACCCGCACCTCTACGAGCCGGAACGCCCGACCTTGACCGCCGCCTGACCCTAATAACCTTCGGCGTTCCCCTCGTCCTGACCACACGATATAGAGGGGAAAACAAGAACGGAGACGGCGACGTGAACACC
>JAUNRO010000419.1:0-1438 GCA_030544185.1 Propionibacteriaceae bacterium
ATAATAGACCACCGGTCCGACACACACCAGGCCCCAGCACCGACCTCTTCCTCACCTGGCCCACCACTGCAGTCATGACAACACCAGAACGCCGCTCCACCTCCTGTGCCGCAGCCAGGGCTAATCCGGAGGCCGCCAGGGCTCGGTGGCACTGGGCGGGGTCTGTGGGGGCTCCGGCGGCGGGCTGGGCAGGTGGACCACGGGGTCGGGCGGGGCCGCATCGGGAACCTCGCCTGCGTCGGGAACCTCATCCCCCTCAGGCGTACGCCTAGCGATGATCTTGCCCTGGGCGAGCAATAGGACCGTCCAGATCACCGCGCCGGCGCCCAGGACCCCGCCCACACTCGGCGCGCCGACGCGCCAGGCGCGCGCCTCGGCGGCGAGCTCGGCATAGGTTCGCTGCTCCGGGGCGCCCTTCACCACGACCTCGCACACCATCCCCGGGCGGAGCACGACATCACCGCACCGAGGCTCGACCGCACGCGTCAATCCGAACACGATCAGCGCCATGCCTGCTATCAGCAGGACTGCAGGCTTCCACAGCACGCGCATCGGACTCCCCCTCACCCGAAAAGAACGGACCGTGAGTCCGGGTGTTGAAACATAGCCTGCACGTTATGTGCGGCTTTCGGGACCACCACGAGGCGGTGTCGCGTGTGGATGGCGGGGCCGAAGACGGAGGGGAGGTACGCCCAATAGCGCTGCCCGCGCTCGAAGCGGTTCGACCCCTGCGCGAGCGCCCCGCAGGTGGTGTCCATCGACCCCGACCGCGGGTCGTTGTCGGCGTCGCCGAGCAGATAGACGACGTGGCGTTCGGAGAACCTGCGGACCAGGTTCATCTCACCCGCCCCCGCCATGTAGGTGTTCAGACCCCCGAGACCATAGCGATAGTCGTTGTAATTGCGGCAGGCGGCGAGTTCCTCCTGGGGTACGCCGGGACGGTCGGGGGTCCAGTAGAGATAGGACGACGGGTTTGTGATCACGAACCGCAACGGCTCGTGGGCGGTGCCGGCCGCATAGCGGGCGACGAACTGCCCACCGCCGGAGAACCCCGCCACCACCGTCGGCAGATGCCGGACTCGGTCCAGCAGCTCATCGACCACGGCATAGGACGAGATCCGGATGTCGGGGTTGGCCGACACATCGCCCTGCGACCAGCTGTAGAACGTCCAGTAGAGCTGTCCCGCCGGGACCTTGTCTTCGCGAATGGGAAACCGCGGGGCGACGACCAGCGTCGAGGCGCGCTGCTCCGGCGTACCCGCCGCCAATGCCGCAGCGGCAACCCCGCACGGCTGGCGATCGTTGCCATGCATCACCACGATCACGCGTGCGACCTCGAGCGGCGGATTGTCGATCGAGCCGTTGCTGCAATAGGTGAAGCCACGACCGGACACGCGCGTCTCGCGCATCGTCAACGACCGCGACAACGGCTCGGGTT
>JAUNRO010000419.1:1448-2634 GCA_030544185.1 Propionibacteriaceae bacterium
AGCGGCTGCGTCGCCAGCGACGGACGAGCGAGCGGGGCAGTCGCCGGAGCCGACGCGGTCGTGTCCACCGCCGTGCTGCTGCGCGCAAACCCACCGGCGCTCAGCAGCAGGAGCACCACCAGCAGGACCCGACCGGCGGCGCGTCCTCGGCGCCTCGTCATCCGTTGCCCGTCGCGAGCGCGCGACAACCAGCTCGGCTTGTCACATCAACTCACTTCCTCCGACCGGCGCGGCCACGATAGCGCCGGGGAGCACAATTCTTCGAACCGCTTCGACAACGTGCGTCGTCAACGGCAGAATGGACCCCGCTGCCTCCGTAGCTCAGCTGGTAGAGCGTCGCTCTTGTAAAGCGAGGGTCGCGGGTTCGAATCCTGTCGGGGGCTCGGTATCGTCCGGCGCATTTGCGGCGCGCCGGACGGCAGGCCTCAGCTCATCGGCGCGTAGGTCTGCTTCGCCTTCTCCAGAGCCGCGAGATAGCCGGCGCGCTCATAGGCCGTCTGGTCGGCATCGGCCGGCACGGCGAGGAGGCCCCGCATAGCGCTGACGGAGGAGAACTCCTTGCGCACGAGCCAGTCGGTGAGCTGGGCGATCAGGCCGCCGGTATAGCCCGCGCCGCGGCGCAGCAGCGCCGACGTGGTCATCACGACATCGGCGCCCGCCAGGAGGCTGCGGATCACGTCCTCGCCGTTCTCGACGCCCGAGGTGAGCGCCAGGGAGGCGTCGATCCGGCCCCGCAGGGCCGCGATCCACGTTCTGGGCAGGCGGCCCTCGACGGACCGGGACAGGCTGACTCCCGCTTCGACCTGGAGGGTCTCGATGTCGATTTCAGGCTGGAGGAACCGGTTGAACAGCACCAACCCGTCCGCACCCGCGTCCACCAACCGGTGGGCCATCTCGCCGATCGAGGAGAAATAGGGCGAGAGCTTGACCGCGACCGGGATGTCGACCGCGCCCTTCACCCCTTCCAGGATCTCGACGTGCCGATCCTCCACCTCGCGGCCGGTGACCCCCGTGTCACCGGGCACGAGATAGATGTTCAGCTCCAGCGCCGAGGCGCCGGCGTCCGCGAGTTGCTGGGCGAAGTCGACCCAGCTGCCGATCGTCGTGCCGTTGAGGGAGGCGATGACGGGCACATCCCCAGCGGCCTCAATGCCCCGGGTGAGCAGGTCGACATATCGCGCGCTGA
>JAUNRO010000420.1 GCA_030544185.1 Propionibacteriaceae bacterium
GGGAACAGGACGCCACCCAGGCGATTCTCCTTCTCGTACACCTCGACGGTGTGGCCGCGCAGGCCCGCGACTCTCGCAAACTCCAACCCGGCCGGGCCGGCGCCGACCACGACGCAGCGCTTCGGCTTCGACGCCGGGGTCAGCGCCCATTCATGCTCATGGGCCACCTCCGGGTTCACCGCGCAGCCGATGGCCTTGCCCATGAACGCGTTGCCGGTGCACAGCTGGTTGCAGCGGATGCACGGGCGGATGCGCTTGGCCTGGCCCGCCTTGATCTTGTTGATGATCTCCGGATCGGCGATCAAGCCGCGGCCGATGCCGATCATGTCGGCCCCGCCCCGAGCGAGAATCGCCTCGCCGCTCTCCGGCGTGATGTTGCCGCAGGCAGCCACCGGGATCGTCACATGCGGCTTCATGGTTTCAGCAGCCGACACCATGCAGTCATCCCCCAAGTAGTAGGGCGGGAAGACGTAATCCATCGCCTCGTAGGAGCCGTCGTCACAGATCAGCAGATCGATGCCAGCGCGTTCAAGCTCCTGCACGATCGGGATGGTGTCGGCCTCCGTGCGGCCACCCTCAAACCGATGGTTGACCGAGATGCGGAAGCTCACCGGCACCCCAGGCGCGTTGTCCTTCACTGCAGCGATCAACTCGGCCGCGAACCGGCAGCGATTCTCTACTGAACCGCCGTACTCATCGGTGCGGCGGTTCCAGCACTCGCTCATGAACTGATCGACGAGGTAGCCCGTGTGACCGTGCAGGTCGATGATGTCGACGCCCGCCTCATACGCCCGGCGCGCCGCACGCCCGGTGTCGGCGACGATCTGGGCGATCTCCTCGGCGGTCAGCGGCTCGCAGATCACCGACGGGTCGAAGAACCACGTGTTGTCCGACGCCGAGCGCGGCGCCATATTCAGCGCCTGGCAGTACTGGTTGTTGCGTCCCAAGCCCATGGTGAACTGGGCGGCGAGCTTGCCGCCAGCCGAGTGCACAGCGTCGGCGATCGCCTTCATGCCCGCGGTGTGCTCATCGGTGTCCAGCCGCGCCAACCTTCGCCAGCGGTGCCGATATGACAGTACAAATACTGTAGTCAGCGGCCCTTCGGCGGTTAGCCGCGGGGTGGGTTACCGAGCCTGCGGTAGCGGTTGCGGCGCAGCGCCCGCCGGTCCCGGCCGCTGAGCGAAAGCACCCGCAGCACTTCATCGTGCAGCGCCTCCCCCAGGCGGCGGCAGAACTCCTCGCGCTCCGCCGCAGGATCGGCCGGCTCCGCGACGATCCGATCCACGATGCCGGCCGCCATCAGATCAGCGGAGCGCACGCCCTGAGCAGCCGCCATGTCGGCGGCGTGGTCGGTGTCGCGGTACACGATCGCCGACGCCCCCTCCGGCGGCAGCGGCGCGAGCCAGGCGTGCTGGGCCGCCACCACCCGATCGGCCGGTGTGAGCGCCAACGCGATGCCCCCGGTCCCCTGCCCCATCAACAGGCTCACCGTGGGGGTGGGCAGCGTCAGGAGTTCGCTCAGCGTGCGGGCAATCTCCGACGCCAGGCCACGTTCCTCGGCCTCCTTCGACAACGCTGCCCCAGGGGTGTCGATCACAGAGATGAGCGGCAGTTTCAGTTCCCGCGCCAACCTGATCCCCCGGCGCACCTCACGCAGCGCCGCCGGATCCAGTGGCCGCCCCTGATCATGGCGGTCCTGGCCGACGATGACACAGGGCGCATCCCGCCAGCGCGCCAAAGCCAGCACCGAACCGGGATGGGATTCGCCGTCACCTGTGCCGTTGAGCATGGTGACATCCGAGGCGGTCACCTCCAGCAGATCCCGCAGGCCCGGCCTGTCGTCGCGCCTGGCGCGCAGCACGGACTCCCAGGCCGGCACGTCCGGCAGGTCCACCTCCGGCGGAGGCGGCGGAACCGCGGTGGGCACCCGATGGGCAATGACCCGGAGCAGCTTGTCGAAGGCCCCGGCCACCTCCGACACCTCACACACGGCATCAATCACGCCACGCTCCGCAAGGTTCTCGGAGACCTGCACGCCTTCGGGGAAGGAGGTGCCGTAGATGGCCTCGTAGACCCGAGGCCCCAGGAACCCGACCAAAGCCCCAGGCTCCGCCAACGTCACGTGGCCAAGGGACCCCCAGGATGCGAACACGCCACCCATCGTGGGATCGCGCAGGTACACGAGGTACGGGAGATGCTCTTCCTTGTGCGCCATGACGGCACCGGTGATCTTGACCATCTGCAGGAACGCGACGGTGCCCTCCTGCATGCGCGTACCGCCGCCGACGGGAAGTGCGATCAGCGGGAGCCGCTCAGCCGTGGCCCGCTCGATCGCCCGGGTGAGCCGCTCGCCCGCGCTCACGCCGATGGACCCTCCGAGGAACGCCGGATCCCCGGCCACCACTGCAACCCGCCTCCCCTTGAGGGTGCCCTCGCAGGCCACGACGGACTCGTCGCGCCCCGTCTTGTCCCGAGCCCGCTGAAGCTCATCGGCATAGTGCTCGACGTGCTCTGAATCAGCCACCGGATCCGTCCAGAGCTCAATGGAGCCGTCGTCGAGGATGGTGGCGATGATTTCGTCCACGGTGAGGCGCGTCATTGCTTCCCC
>JAUNRO010000421.1:0-1324 GCA_030544185.1 Propionibacteriaceae bacterium
TATCCAGGTCTCCTCCACCTACATCTATCTCTTCCTGCTGTTCGGTGTCATCCTGGTGAATTCCGGGATCGGCCGGTGGCTGGACGACCTCGCCTTCGGACTGACCGGGACGATGACCGGTGGCACGGCGAAGGCGGCCGTGGTCTCCAGCGCCCTGCAGGGCACCATCTCGGGCAGCTCTGTCGCCAACACGGTCAGCTCCGGTTCGTTCACCATCCCGATGATGAAGCGGGCGGGGTTCCGCAAGGAGTTCGCCGGGGCCACGGAGGCGGCGGCCTCTACGGGAGGCCAGTACATGCCGCCGGTCATGGGGGCTGCCGCCTTCATCATGGCGGCCTACACGGGCATCCCCTACGAAGAGATCATCATCATGGCGGCCATCCCCGCCCTGCTGTACTTCACCGGTGTCTTCTTCAGCACGCACTGGGAGGCATCTCGCTATGGCATCCGTGGCCTTCCGCGCAGCGCACTGCCACCCCTGAAGGGCCTGCTGGTCCGGGCGTATCTCGTCGCACCCATCGTGGTCCTCATCGGAAGCCTGGTCAGTGGCCGGACCCCGACCCTGGCCGCCCTGTGGGGTCTGGGCACGGCACTGCTCGTCAGCGTGTTCAGCGAGGACGGACGCAAGATGCTGATGCGGTTGTGGGAGATGGGTGTCGAGGGTGCCAAATGGGCACTCCCCGTGATCGCCGCCTGTGCGACAGCCGGCATCGTGGCGGGCATCGTGACACGCACCGGACTCGGGACCAAGCTGGCCAGCGAGCTGGTCCAGCTCTCCGGCAACAACCTCTGGGTGCTCCTGTTCCTGACCATGATCGCCTGCCTCATCCTCGGGATGGGGCTGCCGACCACGGCCAACTACATCGTCACCGCCACCATCGCTGCTCCCGCGCTGATCGAGATGGGTGTCCCAGCCATCGCCGCGCACCTGTTCGTCTTCTACTTCGGCGTGCTGGCCGACATCACCCCGCCGGTGTGCCTGGCCGCCTATGCGGCTGCGGGACTGGCTCGGGCCAACCCCTTCAAGGTGGGTGTCACAGCGGTCAAGATCGCCGTGGCCGCGTTCATCGCGCCGTACCTGTTTGTCGCGAACCCGGTGTTGGTCCTGCAGGACGTCGAGGCCTGGGAGTTCATCTCTGCGCTGGTCACTGCCGTCCTCGGCATGGCGGTGATCGCTGCCGGGATGATGGGCTATCTGCTCACCCGCTCCCGAAGGTGGGAGAGCGTCGTCCTGGTCTTCGCCGGCATCGGTCTGGCTTTCCCGGACGTGCGGCTGGCCCTGCCAGCGGCGGTCCTGGCCGCGCCGGTGATTCTGCTCCAGCTG
>JAUNRO010000421.1:1334-2605 GCA_030544185.1 Propionibacteriaceae bacterium
CGCGCCGAGGGCGAGGATGACGACGAGGGTGTGGACGAGGATGCCGCCCCCGCCGACTCCGAGCCGGCTGAACAGGACCAACGGTCCGGTCCGGAGAAGGCGTGATGGTGTCGCGACTTCCGGGCTTGCTGCCCTCCCAGCTGGATGCCGACCAGGCCGAGCTCTACTCCACCATCACGGGTGGGCCACGCAGCGGTCAGGCGTTCTCCATGATGGACGAGGAGGGGCGCCTGCTCGGGCCCTTCGACGCCCTGCTGCGAGCACCGGCGCTCGGCTCGGCGGTCCAGCAGATCGGGGTCCAGCTGAGATACCACGCGGTTCTGGCCGCTCGGGAGCGCGAGCTGATCATCCTGACCGTGGCCGCCCACTGGCGTTCCAGCTACGAGTGGTACGCGCATGCGGCCGTGGCCCGGGAGCAGGAGCTGGCCAGCGAGTCAGAGCTCACCGCCCTGATGGCCCGGGAGGTGCCCGCGTCCTGCTCGGATCGGGAACGGGCGATGCTGCGGGTGGCCGAGGAGCTGCTCCGGGACCGCAGCGTCGCCGAGGACACCTACCGAGAAGCCCGGGCGCATCTCGACGACACGGAGCTGACCGAGATCGTGGTCTGCACCGGCTACTACTGGTTGCTGGCGGCGCTGCTGGAGACCTATCAGATCGGGTCGCCGGCCCCGGAGGTGGATCCGTTCGGTCACGGGACAGGCTGAACAGAGCCGGATCGCACACGTTCGGCAGAGAAGTTGCCTATGCTGGCGCCACGATGGTCGAGTATGAGTACCGGGAGCTCACCTTCCACCGCGACCAGACCCGCGGTGCGGTCAGACAGGCTCTCACCGAGCACGCGGAGTACGGCCGTTGGGAGCTGTTCCGGGTGCGGGTCTTCTGGGGCGGTCTGCGCAAGGTCGTCATGCGCCGCAAGATCATCCGGGTCCAGCGCACCGCCTGACGGACGACGTGGAGGCGGTCGCGGTACGCGGCCGGCCCACAGGGTGCAGGTTGTCGACCCATGCGGCGGCCCGAGGCGCTACGGTTCGATCATGACCGCCGATCCGCGCGCCGCCCTGACCGCACTCGTCGCCGCCCTCGAGACCCATCTGGAGACCGCCGCCGTGAGCCGCGGGGACGACGACCCTGCGGTCATCGCCGCCTACGAGCGCATCGCCGAGGCCTTCTCGGCCTACGACGACGCCCTGATGGACGCCTACGGCGAGGTGACCCCGCTGGAGGTCTACGACGACGACCTCGTCGACGACGACGATGACGACGATGACGAC
>JAUNRO010000422.1 GCA_030544185.1 Propionibacteriaceae bacterium
CGGCGCGGCCTTGGGCGCCTCGAGGGGTGCGTCGGCCTTCGCCTTGGCAGCGGGCGAGACCGGTGTCCTGGGCGCGTCCTCGACCGGAGCGCTATCCCGCTTGGACGACGAGAGTCCCATCGCATGGGTGGCCACGCCCATGCGCTCCAAGGTCATGTTGACCTCGGACTCGATCATCTGGCGCATCATCGCGTACTGCGCTTCCTGCGCCGCGATAATTTGCTCCGAAAGCTGGTGGACCAGGTCGGCGGCAGGCTCCATGCCTGCTTGGGTGAGGATATTGCGCGCGATTGCTGTTGCGTTGCGCTGCGTCATCCTCGTGGCTCCGTTGACGGCGTCCAAATAGTTCTGCAGAACCTCGAGCAACACCGGCATTCCCTCCCCTGATCGGCCGAATTGTTCTGACCACGCTATCGAACCCGCGCCTCGAGTGGGGTATGCCGGGCCGCCCGCAGCACCGGCCGATGAATTTTCGCGAGCGTTAACGGACAAGTTCCAGGCTGTCGAGCGCCAGGGCCAGGCCGGGTTCCTGCGGATCGGCGCCCGCGGGAACGAGGGCCGCCAGCGCCCGCAGCGCATCGAGCTGATCATCAGCATCGTTGGGGACCTCAACGGTCCAGCGCTCACCGGAGCCGGTCACCCTCGCGCGGCCGCAGCGGGCCGACGCACCGTCGACCAGGACCTCGGCGGCAGGCTGGAGCAGCGCCCGGAGGTCCCAGCCGATGTGGGTGGGACGGTTCTCGGCGGCGATGAGGTCACGCTTGCCGTGGGCACCGCTGAACACCAGCAGGCTCTCCATGCCGACCGCCGCCGCACCGTCGATATCGGTATCGATGCGGTCCCCCACGAAGATCGGGTGGCGCGCGTCCAGACGCCGGATCGTTTCCTCGAGCAGTGGTGTGAAGGGCTTCCCCGCGACGATCGGTTCGATGCCCACGGTCATGTGGACCGCTGCGATCTGGGCGCCGGCCCCCGGCACCAGGCCCTGGTCGGTCGGCCGCGTGGAGTCCAGATTCGTCGCCACCCAGAGAGCGCCCGCCTCGATGGCCAAGCACGCCTGGTTGATCGAGTCCCACGGCAACTCCGGGTGATAGCCCTGGATCACAGCGGCCGGCTGCTCCCCCGGCTCGGCAATCCTCAGCCCCACATTGGTCACTTGGTCAACGAGGGCCTGGGTGCCGACGACCAGCACCGGCGACCCGGCCGGAATCCGCTCGGCCAGCAGCCGGGCACCGGCCTGCGAGGACACCACCACGTCGCTGATGCCGGCCGCGATCCCGAGCTCCACCAGGTGATCCACCACGGTCTCGGGCGACCGGGCGGCGTTGTTGGTCACGAACCCCACCCGCGTCCCGTGCTCGCGCAGTTCCGCCAGCCCCTCCGCTGCACCGGGGATGCCCACTGGGCCGAGATAGACCACGCCGTCGAGATCGAACAGCGCCGCGTCATAGTCGTCGATCAACATCGTCCAGCCCTTCTCATCGCACCACGACCGGCCGTGCGATCCTACGGCTGCTTCTCCGCCTCGTCAGCCGGATCGGCATCGTCGGAGGCGACGACCTCGCGTTCGACCTCGTCCCCCGCGTCCTCGACCGGGGCGACCTCGGTGGCCTCCGAGTCGATCGATTGGGTTTCGTCCGAGACGAGCTGTTCGCCCTCCGAGTCGGTCGCTGCTTGGGCCTCGCCGTCCTCGTTCGCCTCGTCCCAGTCCTCGGTCTCGTCGAAGTCGATGACGACCCCGTCGAGCTCGGCGACCCGCTCATCTGCATCGGTGACCCCGTCGGCATCGAGTTTCGCCGCCGCCGCGAACCATTCGCGCGCCTGCTCGGCGTCACCGGTGGCGAGCAGCAAATCCGCGTACGCATAGCGCAACCGCGCCTTGCTCGTGTCGTTGATGCGAATGCGCTGGGTCTGCCGGATCATCCGCTCCAGCAGCCGCAATGCCTCCGCATGCTGGCCCAGGTCGGCGCGCGCGCCGGCCTCGACCATGACCATCTCGACGGCACTGGCGGGCTCGAGCTTCGCCGCCTGGGACTCCCGGGCGAGCCGGAGCGCTTCCTCGGGCCGGCCGAGCGCTCGCTCGCAGTCGGCCATCACCGGCAGGTACTCGTCCTCGCCGCTCATTCGCCGCAACGTCCGGTAGTCGGTGAGCGCCGCCTGGTAGTCCCCCGCCGCATAGGCGGTCTCCGCCACTGCGGCCCGCACGATCGGCAGTCGAGCCGCAAGTCTGCGCGCGACCTTCACCTGCTCGTACGCCGCAGCGGGATCCTCCTCCAGCAGGCGTCCGGCAGCCATGAGCCGCAGGCCCACCTTGTCACCGATCTCGTTCGGCAGACCACGCAGTTCGGCTTTCATCGCCCGGGGCAGATCGGCCAAGTTGAGCTCCAGGTCCGGGGGCAGAGGCGGGTCGACGACTTTCGGCCGGTCGTCGGCGTCCCAGTCGCGGTCCCGATCATCCCGGCGGTCGAATCGCTGGCCGCCCGCACCACCGCGGGCGAACCGCCGGTCCCCGTCGCCGCGTCGGTCGAATCTCCGATCGCCACCGCGTCCTCCACCGGCACCGCGCTGCTCGAAGCGCCCACCGCGATCATCACGCCG
>JAUNRO010000423.1 GCA_030544185.1 Propionibacteriaceae bacterium
AACCGGGGCCGCCCGCAGGGTCGCGAGCTCGACCTGGACGCGGCGATGGGCCGGCTGCGGACCACCACGGTGGAGGGCATCCAGATCGAGCCGCTGTACCTGCCGGACGGGCGTCCGCTGGGCTATCCCGGCGTGATGCCCTTCGACCGCGGCACGACGTTGCGCACCGGTGACATGGAGGCCTGGGACGTCCGGCAGCTGCACGAGGACCCCGACCCGCAGACCTCCCGCGACGCGGTCCGCACCGACCTGGAGCGCGGCGTCACCTCCGTCTGGGTGCGCACCGGCAGCGACGCGGTCGCCCCGGGCGATCTCAGCGAGGTGCTGGCCGACGTGCTGCTCGACCTGGCCCCGGTCGTGGTCTCCAGCCGCGAGGACCAGGCCGCCGCCGCGGACGCTCTGCTGCAGGTATGGGGCGAGCGCACCGGCGACGGTGCCGTCGCCGGCGGCAACCTGGGGCTGGACGCCCTCGGCCTGGCCGCCCTCACCGGCCAGGCCCCCGCCGACCTGCTCACCGCCCAGCGCGAGCGGGTGACCGCGGTGCTGCGCGACCGGCCGGGCGGGGCGGTGCGCTCGATCACCGTGGACGTCCTGCCCTACCACGAGGCGGGCGCCTCCGACGGGGACGAGATCGCCCTGGCCCTGGCCACCGGCGTGGCCTACCTGCGCGACCTGGAGGAGGCCGGCATCTCCCCCGCCGACGCCGTGGACCAGATCGACTTCCGCGTCTCGGCGACCGCCGACCAGTTCCTCACCATCGCGCGCCTGCGCGCGCTGCGCCGGGTGTGGGCCCGCGTCGGCGAGGTCTGCGGCGTGCCCGAGCGGCGGCGCGGCGCCCGCCAGCATGCCGTCACCTCCTGGCGGATGCTGTCCCGCGACGACGCCTACGTCAACGTGCTGCGCGCCACCTCGGCCACCTTCGCGGCCTCTGCCGGCGGCGCGGAGGCGGTCACGGTGCTGCCCTTCGACTCCCTGCACGGCCTGCCCAACGCCTTCTCGCGGCGGCTGGCCCGCAACGTGCAGATCGTGCTCGCCGAGGAGTCCAACATCGGCCGGGTCAACGACCCCGCCGGCGGCTCGACCTACGTCGAGACCCTCACCGACCAGCTCGCCGAGAAGGCCTGGGCCTGGTTCCAGCAGCTCGAGGCGGCCGGAGGCCTGACCGCGGTGGCCGCCGCGGGCTGGGCCCCGGTCACCGACCGGCTGGCCGCCAGCGCCGCCGAGCGCGACCGACGCCTGTCCGACCGGTCCGCCCCGCTCACCGGCGTGAGCATGTTCCCCCAGCTCACCGAGCCGGTCATCGAGCGCCGGCCCCGCCCGGAGCCACCCGCGAGCCGGCTGCCCCGACGCCGGGACGCCGAGCCGTTCGAGGCGCTGCGCGACCGGTCGGCGGCCTTCGAGCAGGAGCACGGGGCACCGCCGACGGTCCTGCTGGCCGCCCTGGGCACGCGCCGCGACTACGGCGCCCGCGAGACGTTCACCACCAGCCTGCTGGCCGTGGCGGGCATCCGCGCCCACCTCGTCGAGGGCGACGGCTCCGACCCGGGCGTCTTCGCCGAGGCCCTGCGCGAGACCGGCTCGTCGGTGGCGGTGCTGTGCTCCTCCCCGACCAGGTATGCCGAGCACGGCGCAGACGTCGCCCGTGCCCTGCGCGAAGCCGGTGCCGACCAGGTCCTCATCGCCGGCCGGGTCGCCGAGCTCGGGGAGGATCCCGGTGGCCGGACCCCTGACGGCGGCGGGGACGGCATACCCCTGGTCGACGGCAACCTGGCCGCCGGACTGGACACCCTGCCCTTCCTCAGCTCCCTGCTCGACACCCTGGAGGCGGCCCGATGAGCAGCATCCCCCGTTTCGACTCCGTCGACCTCAGCGACACCACGGCTGCACCGGCGGCGTCGATCCCGGCCGACGCCGCCGACCCGTACGCCGAGCTCGCCGGCGAGCCCGCCGTCTGGGAGACGCCCGAGCACATCCCGGTCCCCACCCTCTACGGCGACGCCGACCTCGCCGAGCTGGACTTCCTCCATACCTATCCGGGCATCGCCCCCTTCCTGCGCGGCCCCTACGCCACGATGTACGTCAACCAGCCGTGGACGATCCGGCAGTACGCCGGCTTCTCCACCGCCGAGGAGTCCAACGCCTTCTACCGGCGCAACCTGGCCGCCGGGCAGAAGGGCCTGTCGGTGGCCTTCGACCTGGCCACCCACCGCGGCTACGACTCCGACCACCCGCGGGTGGAGGGCGACGTCGGCATGGCGGGCGTGGCGATCGACTCGATCCTGGACATGCGCCAGCTCTTCGACTCGATCCCGCTGGACCAGATGTCGGTGTCGATGACGATGAACGGCGCGGTGCTGCCGATCCTGGCCCTGTATGTCGTGGCCGCCGAGGAGCAGGGGGTGGCGCCGGAGCAGCTGACCGGGACCATCCAGAACGACATCCTCAAGGAGTTCATGGTCCGCAACACCTACATCTACCCGCCGGAGCCGTCGATGCGGATCATCTCCGACATCTTCGCCTTCACCTCCCAGCGGATGCCGCGGTTCAACTCGATCTCGATCTCCGGCTACCACATCCAGGAGGCCGGGGC
>JAUNRO010000424.1 GCA_030544185.1 Propionibacteriaceae bacterium
GCGCTTGGTGACCGTGATGGGCGCGGGCGCGTGGGGGACCGCGTTCTCGATGATCCTGGCCGACGCCGGCAACCGGGTCCGCCTCTGGACTCGGCGCCCGGAGCTCGCCGACCGCATCCGCGAGACCGGCCGCAACCCCGACTATCTGCCCGCACTGGCCCTGCCCCGGGGCGTCGAGGCCGTCAGCGATCCGGCCGAGGCGCTCGCGGACGCGGAGGCGGTCGTGCTGGCGGTCCCGTCGCAGCAGTTGCGCGCCAACCTCGCCCAGTGGCGCCTGCCGCCGCAGGCCGATGTAGTCAGCCTGGCCAAGGGCGTCGAAGTCGGCACGCTGGAGACCATGAGCCAGGTGATCGAGAGCTCCGGCGTCGCGCGAGGGCGGATTCTCGCGGTGAGCGGTCCCAACCTGGCCGATGAGATAGCCGTCCACCAGCCCGCGACCACCGTCGTCGCCGGCCACGACCTGACGGCCGCGACGCGGTTCGGGGAGATGTGCCGGACGCGATACTTCCGGCCCTACACGAGCGGTGACGTCATCGGGTGCGAGATCGCCGGGGCGACCAAGAACGCGATCGCGCTCGCGGTCGGCATGGGGATCGGCCGGGGGTTCGGCGCCAACTCGATGGCCTCGCTGATCACCCGGGGGCTGGCGGAGACCTCGCGGCTGGGGGAGTCGCTCGGCGCGGACCCGCACACGTTCGCCGGGCTCGCGGGGATGGGCGACTTGGTCGCCACCTGCATGTCGCCGTTGTCGCGCAACCGAAGTTTCGGCGTCCATCTCGGCAGCGGTCTCACCGTCGCCGAGGCGGCGGAGGCGTCCCGAGGGATTGCCGAGGGCGTACGCTCCAGCTCGTCGATCCTCGAGCTGGCCGCACGGCAGGGCGTGGAGATGCCGATTGTGGAAAGGGTCGTGCAGGTGCTCGCCGGTGAACTGGAGCCCGATGAGGCCATCCGCACGCTGATGGCCCGGGAAGTGAAGCCTGAACGGTAGGGTCGCCACCGTGGATGCGAACACCGAACGTCCGACCGTCGCCATCGTCTTCGGCGGGGACTCCAGCGAGCACCAGATCTCCTGTCTGACCGCTGCCAGCGTGATGCGGGCGATCGACCAGCAGCGCTATCGGGTCGTCGGCATCGGGATCACGCGCAGCGGCCGGTGGGTGCACGTGCCCGCCGAGGACATCGCCGCGCTCGAGGTTGTCGACAAGGTCTTGCCGACCGTGTCGGACAACCGCCCGGAGGCGCTGCTGCATCGCGGCCCCGACGGTGCCGAGTTGGTCATCCGCGACGGCGACCGGCTGATCGACCCGGTCCGCATCGATGTCGCCCTGGCGCTGTTGCACGGCCCGTTCGGTGAGGACGGCACGATCCAGGGCCTGTTCGAGATGATGGGTGTGCGCTATGTCGGCAACGGCGTGGCCGCCAGCGCCATCGGCATGGACAAGCACTTCATGAAGCTCGTCTTCGCCGCTCAGGGCCTGCCGATCGGGCCCTATGTGGCGATCAGCCCCTATCAGTGGGAGACCGACCGGGCCGCGGCCCTGGACGCGGTCGCCTCGCTCACCTTCCCCGTCTATGTGAAGCCCGCCCGGGGCGGCTCGTCGATGGGAATCAGCCGCATCGAGCGCCCCGAGGACGTCGAGATCGCCATCGAGAAGGCCCGCGACTTCGATCCGAAGGTGTTGGTCGAGGAGGGTTTCGTCGACTGCCGCGAGATCGAGTGCGGGGTGCTCGGCTCACTCGACGGGCGGATCGAGGCCTCGGTGCCGGCGGAGATCCGGATGCTCACCGAGGACGGCTTCTATGACTTCGACGCGAAATATCTGCCGGAGGAGCAGGTCAGCCTCGATGTCCCCGCCGATCTGCTGCCCGAGATCGCCGAGGAGGTCCGGGCGATGGCGCTGAAGGTCTTCACCGCGATCGGTGGCGAAGGCCTCGCGCGCGTCGACTTCTTCGTCTCCCGCACCGGCCGGATCTGGGTCAACGAGATCAACACCATGCCCGGGTTCACCTCGCTGTCGATGTTCCCGCGGATGTGGGACCACGTCGGGGTGGACTATCCGTCACTCATCACCCGGCTCATCGAGCTCGCTCTCGCCCGCCCCGTGGGCCTGCGCTGAGGCGCTGGATGTGAACCCGGCGCTGGGACACCGAGGCGACCCTTCGTCAGGCTCGGGGTAGTGCGGCCGGCTGCGCAGGATGCGATCCCGGGCGATCCGGCGTACGCGGGTCTGCCCGGCGTGGCAGGGATCACGCTGCCGTTCTGCCGCAGCGCGTTGCCAAGCCGCTCGGATAGCTTAGGCTTGCCTTACTTGCAAGGGGATCGACAAGCACCAACGGGGATGCTCGCTCCATGCCGGTTGGAGGGATTATGTCTGCTGTTTCCAAACGCCTTGGCACTCGGGGAGTCTCGAGTGGCCATCACGTGGCGTCAGAGACGCGGACCTTGGCGAGTGCGGAAGCCGGCCAGCGCCTGCGGATCACGGGCTTGGCCGGTGGCGACGGAGCCATGGTGCGGCGGTTGTTCGACCTGGGGTTCGCGCCGGGTGCAGAAGTGACCCTCGTGCGCCGTTCACCGCTG
>JAUNRO010000425.1 GCA_030544185.1 Propionibacteriaceae bacterium
CCGAGCCCGCCGACCCGCCGCTCTCGCGCACCGAGGCCGAGGCCCGCTCCCTTGAGCAGGGCAAGGAGCTGTGGGCCGCCGTCGACACCGACGAGACCATCGCTGCCCTCGTCACCGGCGCCGACGCGATCGCAGCCGCCGACCTCGGCGGGGTGCGCACCGCGCACCACCTCGCCCGGCGGCACGAGATCGCGATCGCCACCCAGGGGATTGTGCCGGCCCTCGTCGAGCTGGCCGCCCGCGCCGAGTGAGGTCCCCCGCTGTTCCTCCCGCGGGCGGGTGGAGGTCGGTCGCGTCGCTGCTGTGCCGTCTTCCACCTCCAATCGGCGTTGGAAGTGGAAGAGGCGGAGAACGGGGCGGAAGGAGCAGTGCCGCTCAGAGCCCAGCCGCATCCACTTCGTCTGCTTCGTCCCCTACCTCGACCCCTGACTACACCTGCGAGGACTCCGGGCGCTCCGGTGCTGGCTCGGCGTAGGCGCTGCGGTCCAGCGAGAAGACGATCGACAGATCCGGGTGGGCCCGACCCAGGTGCCAGCCGAGCGGCACCGCGTGGGCATCGGCGAGCACGACCTGGGCGACCTGCGCCATCGACAGGTGCCGTGAGAGCGTCTTCTCGGCGGCCCGCCACAGCACGAGCGGCCGTGCGATCTTGTATGCCTGGTGGCCGGCGGCGTTGACCGCCCGGCCCGGCAGCCCGAGACTGCGCAGCCGCACGAGCTGACGCTTGCCGCGGTGCAGCACTGAGGCGACCTCCTCGCGGGTGAGGTCGATGAGCTGGACCCGCTCATCGAGCTCCAGCTCGTGGAAGGGCATCGGCTCCGCGGTCAGGATTGCGACCGGCACCTGGTGCTCGAGCAGGAAGTGTGCGTTGTTGACGGTCTGGCGCGCGGCCACCGACGTCAGCGCAACGAACAGCATCGTGGGTGCTTCACTCACACCGGTCACACTCAATGTCGAGTCACTCAAACCCGTCTCCCTCGAACCGAACTCACTCATCGGTGCGCACCCTCTCCTCGCGCAGCGGCGAGCTCACGATAGGTCGACAGCAGCCTGCTGCCGACGGTGGACTGGCTGTAGCGGGAAGCGAGCTCGGCGCGGGCCCAGGGCAGGTCCAGCTCGCCGATCGCCCCCTCCATGACCTCGAAGCCTGAAACGACCGGCTCGATGTCCTCATCGGGCCCGACATCGACGAGCACCCCGGCCCGCTGCCCGAGCCCGGCCATCGTCTCCTGCGGTCCCCCGGAGCGGGTCGCGAGCACGGGCAGTCCGGTCGAGACCGCCTCGACGAGCGTCATCCCGAACGTTTCCCGTTCGCTCAGGTGCACGAGCAGGTCGTGCGACGCCATGGCGCGCTGCACCTCCTCGTGGGCCACCGGCCCGCGGAACTCGATCCGGTCCCGCACCCCGAGGGCTCGCGCCCGCTCGATGAGCGACTGGCCCATCGGCCCGCCCCCGATGATCGTCAGAGTCAGGTTGGGGCGGGTGCGCGCGCACTCGGCGAACGAGTTGACCAGGCGGGAGACGCCCTTGTGCTGCAGCAGGCGGCCCACATAGAGCCAGCGGTCAAGGGAGCTGACCTGGATCTCGCGCATGGGCAGGACGTCGAAGGCTACGGCGTTGGGCAGCACCTCGACCTTGTGCGCCATCATCGGGACATAGCCGCGCACCTGGTCGGCGAGCATCTCGGAGACCGCATAGAACCGGTCGGCCCGCTCGAGGATCTCCCCGTAGGCCGCGCGGGCCTCCGGGGCGGTGAGCAGCTTGCGCAACCGGGTGTCGTGCTCGGTGACAACGATCGGCACTCCGGGTGCGGCGAGCCGGGTCGCGACCAGCCCCCCGAAGAGGCCCTCGTGGGCATGGATGACGTCGACGTCGATCACTCCGTCGGGCAGGATCCGGCGCACTGCCTCGACGTGGTCCTGCGCGTGCCGGAGGTACCCCCGGCCGGGGCGCGCAGGCACCCGCACCCGGCGCAGCGTCCCCTCCCGTACTGCGATCGGCGCCGAGTCGGCTTGGGTCATCGCCCGCATCGCCCACCGGGTCACCCGTGAGAACACCGGGTCCACCGGAGTGGGCCAGTCCTCGGCGTGATAGATCGTCGCGTCCACGGCCCCCGGGTCGACGGACTGCACAGCCTCGATGGCGTGCAGCACGAACACCCCGGCAAACGGGTTGTTCGATCCCGGGTACCACGGCGTCGTCACCCCCAGCCGCAGCGGACGCCCCCCCGCTCCAGAACCATCCCAATTGGTACCAAGTTCAGGCTCAGCCCCAGGACCGACCCCATCACGACGAACCTCAGACACCGGCGATCCTCCTCATCCGCTGCTCCCACGGCGTGAGGATCGCGGTGCGCGAGAACGACATGGCGTGCTCACGAGCCGCGTCCCGTTCCGCCGCGCTCATCTCGCGGGCCCGCTGTCCGCTGGCCGTCAGCACCTCGGTGATCTCGGCCGGCTCCAGCGAGGCCGGATGCTCCCAGGCTGGGTACCCGGCGAGCACGTCCGCGGCCGCGATGCCCGGCTGGTGCACGCTCGCGATCGGCAGGCCGGTCGCCATGTACTCGAACACCTTCC
>JAUNRO010000426.1:0-1528 GCA_030544185.1 Propionibacteriaceae bacterium
TTCAGTTCGCTCAGCGTCGCTTCGGGCTTCTTCACGTCCTTGAACTTGCCGCGCCCGAGCGTGAACAAGATGGCTCCCACCAGCAGCGAGAACAGCACGCTGACCAGGAAGCCGACGGTGATCGCGGGGAAGGGCCCGAGCCCGGTCAAGGCGTTGAGCAGCAACCCGACGCCCAACGCGATGAGGAGCACCAGCATCCACAAGGCGTGGAGGGCGAAGACGGCGGCGCCGGCGAAGAAGCCCGCCCCGATGCCGGCGGCCTTCGCCGACGGTTTGATCTCTGCGGTGGCGAGCTCTGTCGTGTTGGAGACGATCTCGGACAGCGAATCCTTGATGTCGACGAGGGGGTGTCGTTGCTCCATGTGCATGCTGGGTGCTCCTTTCGCCCTGATCAGCCTAGTGGCCGAGCGGGCCTGATCACAGCGGGATCGCCAGCCCGCCGTCGGGAAGGTGGACCGGGCCGGTGAGTTCCTCATGGCTGACCCACGCGCGCCAGCACAGCAGTTGGTAGGGCAGCCGCAGGCTTTCGCCGGGCCGCACCGCGCCGTCGAACAGCTCGACGACCTGGTCCAACAAGCCGCCCAACTGGCGCTGGTCGAGGTTCGCCGCCAACGGTTGGGAGCGCACCATCGAGACGAGGTTCTCCCGGGTGATCGGCAGCCAGATGCGAAACGCCCGGCGCTCCACCTCGGGGAAGTACTTCGAGCGGCTGAGGGCCTCCAAGGCGTGATGGCCGTAGTCGCCCTTCATGGCCATCGGGTCGAAGCGGCGCAGCAGCGCGGCGAGCCGGCGCACCCACGGCACGGAATCGTCGCGGACCAGGTAGGACGCACTCAGGCAGCCGCCGACGCGCAGCACGCGGGCGAGCTGCGGCAGCGCGTGCGAGAGGTCGAACTGGTGCAGGCACTGGTGGGCGAACACCACCTCGAACTGCAGTGGATCGGTGGGGATCGCCTCGGGGCGGGCCATGATCGAGGTGACGCGATCGAACTGGTTCAGTTGCGCGACGAGCTTCGGCTCCTCGGTGAGCGCGAAGACGGTGTGCCCGTTGGCGGCCAACCGGCGCGTGAGGTGCGTGTCCGATGCCAGCACGAGGGCTCGCAGGTCCTGCCAGACGGAGAGCCACGAGAGTGCCTCGTCGGGCAGGGTGAGGCTCATGCGGTGCTCCCTCCAAGTGATCTCAGCAGTGGGCCCAGCCTAGCCCCACACCATGCCCCCGCGTGGGGCGCGCGGCAGAGGGCCGGGTTATCCACAGGTGGCAAATCCAATCGAATATTGGGTGCCGCGTTGACGAGAGTGTAGGTATGGCACAACACGTTCTGCTCTGCGCCCGAGACCCTGCCGTCGTCGAGGCCGTCGAGGTCACCGCCGCCGCGCTCGATGTGGCGCTCAAAGTGGCCCACCATCCCGATGAGGTGCGCTCGCTCTGGGGTGATGCGGCCCTGCGGCTGGTCGCCACCGAGGTGGCCGCACGCTGGTCTGGGGTCGCGCCCGGGCGCGCCGTCCGGGGGGGGGCGGGGCCGGCGGA
>JAUNRO010000426.1:1538-2572 GCA_030544185.1 Propionibacteriaceae bacterium
CCCGCTGGTCGGCGGGCCTGGGGCTGCCGGTGCTGCCGCTGCCCGATGAGGCGGGCCACCTCGCCGAGGCGATGACCTCGGCGGTGCGCGACGGTTCCGCCAAGGGGCGGGTGGTGGCCCTCGTCGGCGCCTCGGGTGGGCTGGGCGTGAGCACGTTGGTGGCCTCCTTGGCGCTGACAGCGGCGGATCGTCGGCGGGGCGCTGCCGCCGTCGACCTTGCGCAGGGCGGTGGCGGGCTCGACCTCCTTGTTGGCGCAGAGGCGACGGCAGGGGTGCGCTGGCCGGACCTGGGCCACGCCAGGGGTGAGTTGGGCGACCTGATCGGCGCGCTCCCAGCCGTGGCCAACGCCCGGTTCCTCGCGCAGGGGCGCGATGCCTCGGAAGCGCCGCCGGACGCTGCGGTGAGCGCGGCAGTCGGGGCGCTGCGCCGGGCGGCCGCGCTGGTGGTGGTCGACGCTGGCCGCGAACCGCCGCCAGTTGAGTGCGATCAGGTACTGCTGGTGGTGGGGGCAGACGTCCGGTCCGTGGCGTCGGCCCGGATGCTGGCCGATGCCAGGGGGTTGACGCCCAGTGGATTGGTGGTGCGGCAGGGGCCGGGGCGAGCCATCCCAGCGGAGGTGATCGCCCGGTCGCTCGGGGTGTCGTGCCTCGGCACCATCGGCCATGACAAGGCCGTGCCGCGCCTAGCTGAGCTGGGCATGCTGCCCATCGCGAGCGCGGCGCGCCGCTACCGCCGCCAGGTGGCGGCGCTGGTGAAGGAGATCACCGATGCCTGAGGTGCACCTCGACCAACTGCAGGCCCGGCTCGCCCGGCTCGGGCGCAGCTACACCCCGGCCGATGTCGCCGCCGCACTGCGCGGCATGGGCGTGGTCGTCACCGATGCCGGCGTCCACGACGTCCTGGCGCAGCTGCGCCGCCACAGCGTCGGTGCTGGTCCGCTCGATGACCTGCTGGCCGAGCCCGGGGTCTCTGATGTGGTGGTCAATGGCCCGGCTGAGGTGTTCGTCGATCGCGGTGCGGGGTTGGAGCGGGC
>JAUNRO010000427.1 GCA_030544185.1 Propionibacteriaceae bacterium
TGGTCCGAGTCGAACATCGTCAGCACGATCACGCGCAGACTCGCGCCGTCGTCGAGGAGCTCACGCGTCGCGTCGAGTCCGTTCATCACCGGCATCCGCACGTCCATGAGGACGACATCGACCTCATGCTCGCGCACGCTGGCCAGCGCCGCGGCCCCGTCGGGGACGGCACCGATCACGGTCATGTCCGCCTCGCCGTCGACCAGCATCGTCAGTGAGTCCCGCAGGCGCGGGTCGTCGTCGGCGATCAGCACCCGGACCGGGGTCACCCGCGATCACCGCCCTCGGCCGGAATCACAGCGCGGACCAGGAATCCCGAGTCGGCGTCGCCGACGTGGAGTCGCCCGCCGAGCAGCGTCGCCCGCTCGCGCATCCCGGTCAGGCCGTGCCCTTCGGTGGGTGGTCCGCCTGCGCCGTGGCCGTCGTCGTGTACTTCGATGATCAGCTCCCGCGGCGCGACCTTGATGGCGATCCGGCAGCAGGACGCCCCGGAGTGGCGGATCACATTCGTGATCGCTTCCTGGAGCACACGGCGGATCGTCTGACGCTGCACGAGTGGCAGATCGTCGATCTCGGCGGGAACGTCGGTCTGCACCATGATGCCCGCGCGATCGAGGCACAGCGTCAGGGCGCGGATCGACGCGGTCAGCGGCGCTCCTGGCGCCTCATCCCGGTCTTCCCGTTCCGTCCGCAACACGTCCCTCAGTTCCGCGAGCGACGCACGGGCGTCGGTTTCGACATTCCGGAGCACCTGCCGCAGCTCGCCGGGGCCGAGCGAGACGACGTGCGCGGCGACACCCGCCTGCACGCCAATCGTTCCGAGCGAATGCGACAGGACATCGTGGACCTCGCGCGCGAGCCGCAACCGCTCCTCGTCCTTGGCCCGGGCCGCAGCCTCCCGCCTGACCTGCCTGCTCCGCGTGCCCAGTGCCCATGCTGCGCTCACCACGACCGCCGAGAGGACACCGACCCGGAGCGCGTCCTGTGCCGTGCTGCCGCCCACCACCAACGCCAGGCCGCTCAGCGCGGCCGCGGTCAGCCACAGCCACCAGGGGAACACCCGCGTCCCCCGCCGCTCGGCGACCGCGAACAGGCACAAACCGGCCGCGATCCCCGGATCCGCCGTCACATGCACAAGCCAGGCAGCCGCCGTCGCCACAGCAGCGATCGCCGTTGCCGGGATCGGCGCCAGCGATCGCGCGGCCACCGCCGCCACGGCGAGCGCAGCCAAAGCCATCTGCCACCCGCGCCCTGTCGCGAAGGGAGGCTGAACGGTCACCCACAGCCCCACCACGACCGCACACCCGATCACCAGGTCGATCAGAACCGTCCGCACCCGGTCGACGACGCTGGGGCGCCCCCCACGCGCATCGCTCCGCATCGGCAGACCAGTCATGCATGGATCATACGAGCCGGACATGTGAGCACTCATCGACTACCTGTTGGGTATAACGGTATCGATGCGGGCGATGAGGGCGGGCAACGTTTCTCAGCCTACGTCGCGGTTGGGAGTGGGTATAGTATCGCCAAGACCGTTCATCTCTTCATCCTTCGCTTTCGGCAGCATCGTGAAAAGAAAAGGGACGAGTAGATGACCAAGAAGCTCCTTGCTGCGCTTAATGGCGTTGTCTTCTTGTATGTGCTTGTCCAGGCCCTTCGATGCAGGATCGCCCTGAAGAACGCGCGGTCTCGTTTGTCGGCCTATCGGTGCAGAACCGTCACGCTGTCCTATGGAGAGATGACCTATGTCGATGAGGGCCTAGGAGAGGTGGTTCTGTGCAGCCACGGACTATTTGGTGGGTATGACCAGGCGTTCGAGACGTGTCGGAATCGTACGGCCAGCAACCGGGTCATCGCGCCGTCCCGCTTCGGTTACCTGGGAAGTGATGTCTCGGGTGATGGCAGCCCTCGGGAACAGGCTGCGGCCTTTGTTGAACTGCTTGACGCTTTGGAGATCGACAGAGCGTACGTGTTGGGGACGTCGGCGGGTGGAACGGCGGCGATTCGTTTCGCGCTCGATTATCCGGATCGCACACGAGGTCTGATCTTGTATTGCTCAGCACCGCCGCTCACGAGCAAGCCCGAGAAGTACCGGGCTTACCAAGGGCCGCCGAAACTTCTCATCAGCAACTGGGGGATGTTTCTCACCAGTCCGTTGTTCAAGCTCACCATGGGGATGGAGCCGCGGACGATCGAGGGCATGTTGCCCGTTGATCAACGCCGAAGAGGGGTATTGCTCGACGCGACTGTCAACAACCCGGATATGGCCACAAACTTCGACGACTACCCGATCGAAGAGCTGCAGGTCCCGACGCTTATTCTCCACGCTAGAGACGACAAGCTGGTGAACTTCTCGGACATGGAACGCGCCGTCAAGAGATTCCCTGATGCCACGTTTGTCGCATTCGAAAGCGGCGGGCATCTCATGACAGGACATGAGACGCAGATCGACCAAGCTCTGGATGGTTTCCAAGATTCGACTTAGGCAAGGTCATGGGCGCTGACCTCGTCTGCTCACAGGCACTGGCCGAGCTGACTGCCAATCGGAAGCGGTTGGAGGCCGAGAG
>JAUNRO010000428.1 GCA_030544185.1 Propionibacteriaceae bacterium
CCAGTGTTGCGCGATCGGGTGGTAGTCGTACCAGTGGGTGCGCAAGACGAATGGTTCGCGGCGGGTCAGGCTCATCTGGCCGACGACGACGAAGCCAGCGCCTCCCTCATCTTCTACGGGCTCTTTACCCCGCTGCAGGGCGTGCCGACGATCGCGCGCGCCCTGGCCATCTTGCATGACAGGGACCAACTCCCAAAGGTGACATTGTTAGGTTCTGGGCAGGACTATGACGAGGTGCGCTCGATCCTCGAGGGAGTGCCGGTCACCTGGCGTGAGTGGGTGCCGGCCGAGGAACTCCCCGACTTTGTTGCCTCTCATGACATCTGTTTGGGAATAGTGGGAACCACGGCCAAAGCACAGCGGGTTGTACCCAACAAGGTGTACCAAGGCATGGCAGCCGGGTGTGCTGTCATCACCTCGGAAACTCCGGCGCAAACCGATGTCCTTGGTGATGGTGCGTGTTTCGTCCCTCCAGGTGATCCGCAGGCTCTCGCTGATGCGATTTCTATGCTCAGTAGTGACCACCGTGCGCGTCGTAGCCTTGCCAAGAAGGGTTATGCCCTCGCATCGCAGAAGTTCTCCCGCCGCGCCGTTGTTGCGGATCTTATGTCGCGGCTGGAGAGGCGATGAAACGTGTCCTAGGTGCCCTGAGGTCACCGGCATTTCGCTCACTCTTTATGCTGGCTGCGCTCGTGGCTGCGGTGTGGGCAGTCATTGCGAACTGGGATGAGGTTCTCGCTGCCCTTGAGCGATTGCCCGTCTGGGTGCCGATCGTTGCGTTCGCGCTATCGATCGCGTTCGTGTGGGCAACGATGGTCGCCTGGCGATTTATCCTCAACGGCCTTGGTCCGCGCGTAGCCTCTCGAATTGCTTCAGGCATTTTCTTCGTCTCCCAAGTGGCTAAGTATCTGCCCGGCGGGGTGTGGAACTTCGTGGCAGCGGCTGAGATGGGTGCAGATCATGCCATTACCAAGCGAAGAAGCGTCTCCGTTCTGTTGGTCTCGATGCTCGTCTCTATTGTGACTGGTCTGAGTCTCGCGGTTCTTGCGGTCCTTGCCGGACCTGATGCCCTGCTCTCGCGCTATTGGTGGGTGCTCATCGCACTTCCAGTGTTCGTCGTTATCCTCACACCGTCAGTTTTGAACCGCGTGGTCAATGCTGCGCTGGGTCTGCTCAAGAGAGATCGCCTCGAACGCGACCTCACCCCGGCCGGGCTTTACCGGTCTGCCGCCGTGTCGCTCTGCTCGTGGCTCATCGCCGGAGCCCAGGTGTGGTTGATCCTGGGGGGACTGACTCGGACATACTCACTTGAATCGTTCTTTCTGTGCCTAGGCGGCTATGCGTTGGCCTGGGTCGTGGGATTCCTTGTGTTCTTCGTTCCGGCAGGCGTCGGTATTAGAGAGGTCGTGCTCGGGGCCGTGCTGGGGTCAGCGGCTGGCGCTGGAGACGTCGTCGTCGTCGTTCTCATGTCCCGAATCCTGTTCACCGTGGCCGATGTGTGCTGGGGCGTCTGGGCATCGATTCGCCTAAGACGTGACTCTGTGAGGTTAAGGGCGAGGGGTCAGAGCTGACGCCCTAAGCGGCCAAGACGTCCGCGGATACCGTCTCGTAGACCCCAAGCCATGTAACGCATTCGCGTCTGTCGCGGTTGTGCGGCAACGGCGTTGAACGCGACGTACTTGCCCAGCCAGACAAGGTAACCAAGCACCCACCGCCGCGGCAGTAGTCCGGATGAGACAAGGCGGAGCGTATTTCGCGTCAGGTAGTACGTGCGGATGGGGGCATGGACGTGGACGGGTTGGTCGCGGCCCGGGAGGAGGACCACGTTATCGCCAAGGGAATGCGTGAGCCCCGCGCCGGGGATGGCCAATAGACGCCATCCGGCGAGTCGGGCGCGCAGGCCCCACTCGAGGTCGACATGGTCGATGAACCAGGAGTCGTTCATCGGCCCAATGTCGAGCAAGGCCTCGCGGGAGATGAGGCATCCTGAGGCGATGAGGAACGCTGCGTCGATGAACTCAGCGCGCAGGTCCTCCGGCGACGCGCGGCGCGGTCCCCACGTACGGGCGACATAGACGAGTTCGTCCCCGCCGAGGCGATCTTCTCGCGGGACAGGTCCCACGGCGGCGACGCCGGGTCCCAGGTGGGGGAGGAGGTCGGCGACCATTGTGCTTGAGGGGAGCGAGTCGTGGTCGCAGAGCAAGATGGCGCTGATGGGCTTGCTGTCAGTCCCGCTGCCACCGGTGCCGGGCCTGACGCCCAGAAGGTCATCGATTCCTGCATTCTGCGCCGCAGCAATTCCGAGATTCTCACCCAAGCTGATTACGCGGGCGCCGGCCCGCTCGCAGGCTTCGGAAACGTCGGCGGCGCGCTCACGGTCATCCGTGTTGTCGACCACAAGCACTGTTCCGCACTGGCTGGCAAGAGTGTCGAGAAGTGGGCCGAGGTCGCCGGGAAAGTAGGTGACGACGAGCGCCGCAACGTCGTGGTGGACTGTCACTCGCCTAGGAATTCGCGAACGGCGTCGATCGTGGGCAAGAGGCCGCTT
>JAUNRO010000429.1:0-563 GCA_030544185.1 Propionibacteriaceae bacterium
GGGCTCGGCCGTCGATGATCCCGACTCGCTCACCACGGCAGCCTCGCTGGTGGCGGTCACCGGCCTCCTGACCGCCCGCGACGCGGCCGCGTTGGCGGCGGCCGGTGGCCGTGCCCGCAGCCTGGTGGCGATCGTGCCCGACGACGAGGCGTGGCTAGGCGGGGCGCACGAAGACCACCGCGATGCCGTGCGGCTGCTGCGCGGCCGCGGCTGGCGCGTCGAGACCTTCAAGCCGGCCGAGCCGGTCCCCCACGTCTGGGAGCGGGTGACCAGATGAGGTTCGTCCACCACCCCCTCTCCAGCCTGATCGTGGCCTTCGCCGTGTGGCTGGGGCTCTGGCCCATCAGCCCGCTGGTCGCCAACCACACCCAGGTGCTGAACGAATCGTTGCTCATCCTCGGCACCTCGGCTGCGGTGGGCGTCATCCTCGCCCTGCTCCGCGCCCCCCGGGCGTTGGTGTTGTTGACCCAGCTCATCGCCGTCATCGTGGCGCTGGTCTGGCGGGGCCTGGACCTGGCGCCCGTTGGGGAACCGCTGGAATCCTTGCGACAGCTCACGATGGA
>JAUNRO010000429.1:573-2548 GCA_030544185.1 Propionibacteriaceae bacterium
CCGGCCTCGTACTTCGGATGCAGCGGATCGGTGCGCCAGGCGCGCCCGGTGCGCTCGGGCACGCGCACGTGCCGGCCACCGGAGCTGCGCGGCACCCAGAGGCCGTGATGCCGCAGTGCCGTGACGCAGGTGAGCGTGCCGCCGATGGAGGCTGACGACGGCGTGCTGTGGTTGTGCCTCGTGCTCGCCGCGCTGCTGGTGATCGTCGTCGAGCTGCTCGTCAACGGCCTCGAACAGCCCGCGTGGAGCATCGCCCCGCTGGCGCTGGTGTTCGGGATCTCCGCGCTCAGCGGCGCCGAGGAGCTGAGCTGGCTGCTGCTGATCCCGGGGGTTGCGGGCTATGTGGCGATCCTGTTGAGCGTCACTGGCGCCGGGGACGCGGCCGGGAAGGCGTCGCGGCCGGTGGCCCACCATGCCTCGCGCATCGGGGTGGGGCTGGTGTTCGGCGCGGTGGCGCTGGCGCTGGCCGTGCTGGTCGCCACCGTGATCCCCCTGGCGGACAAGCAGCCGTGGGAGCGCGGCGACCCGGACGGGCCGATCCAGCTGAGCGACCCGACGGTGCGCCTCGACCAGGACCTGCGCCGCCCGACGGACACGTTGATGATGACGTACCGCACCAGCAACGAAGAGCCGGTCTACATGCGCACGGTGGCGCTGCCCAGCCTCACCTCCTCGGGCGCCGGGCTGGTCCCCATGCGCCTCAACCGCTCCGGACTCGAGCGCGCCTACGAGCCGCGCGGCGAGGCGATCGACATCGACGTGCAGATGGCGGCCGTGCCATCGGAGTACCTGCCCGCGCCGTTCGCCGCCGCGAGCTACGACGCGGAAGGTTCCTGGAGCTACGATCCCGACACGCTGGCGATCGTGGCCTCGGGCGCGAACCGGACCCAGCAGACCGTCAACCTGTCCTACCGGGTGACCTCCACCGTCCCCTCCCCCAGCCGGGAGGACATCGAGGCGGCCAACCCCGGCTCGGGCCTCGATCCCATCAACCGCGAGGTGCCCGGCGACATCGCCCCCGCCGTCGTCACGTTGACCAAGGATGTGGTGGCCGGAGCTGAGACCGCCGGCCAGAAGGCCTTGGCGATCCAGCGCTTCCTGCGCTCGGATGCCTTCGCCTATTCGTTGGAGGCGCCCAACTCGTCGAGTTCGTCGGCGATCGGCAGCTTCCTGCTGGAGGCGCGCGCCGGGTACTGCATCCACTTCGCCGCGGCCATGATCACCATGGCCCGCATCGAGGGCATCGACGCCCGGATGGCCGTCGGCTTTGTGCCGGGTGAGCAGCAGCCGGACGGCAGCTACGCCGTCACCTCGCACGACGCCCACGCCTGGCCGGAGCTGTACCTCGACGGCCTGGGGTGGGTGGCGTTCGAACCCACCCCGGCCTACCAGGGCGATCCGGAGTACGTGGATCCCTCGGCGATGGTGCCCAGCGCCTCTCCCAGCCCGACGCCGTCGCCCAGCCCCACCCCGACGCTGGCTCCCCCCACGCAAGCGCCACCCACCGAGCCCACGCCCGGCGGCGACACCACCGAGGTCAGTGACGATGGCGCCGACCTTGGGTGGCTGTGGAGCGTGCTGTCGCTGCTGCTGATCCTGGCGCTGCCCGCCGCGATCCGCTTGGGGCTGCGCGCGTGGCGGCTACGCTCTGGCCAGGAGCCGGAGAAGGCCGCCGACGCGGCGTGGCTCGAGGTGCGCGACCTGTTCGCCGATTACGGCCTGGACTGGCCCGACGGCTCCCCCGGCCCGGTGGGCCAGCTTGGCGCCGAGGCTCTGCCGCAGAATGGCGCGGCCGCGCTGCGGGCCATCTCCTCGACGGTGGAGCGGAGCCGCTTCGCCCCCGACGGCGCCGAAACCGGCGAGCTGACGGCCCAGGTGGCGGCGCTGCGGGCGGCGCTGGTGGGGCAGGCGAGCACCGGCCAGCGGGTGCGTGCGCTGCTGCTGCCAACCTCCTTGTGGCAACACCTTGGGCGCG
>JAUNRO010000430.1 GCA_030544185.1 Propionibacteriaceae bacterium
TGAACCGGCTCTCGCGCCATCGCTCCCATGCCGTGCGCCAGGGCTTCGCGGCCGATCCCGACCTGACCGCGCTGGACGCGCTGACGACCGACATTCTCACCCGGGAGCCGTCCCCGGTGCCGCTGGCGACCGAGCTGGTGGAGGCCTATGAGGTCTTCGTGCAGTGGCTGGCCACCCAGCGCAAGGAGCAGGCCGAGTGAAGTGCGCCCAACCCGGGTGCCCGGGCTCGATCGCGGACGGCTATTGCGACGTCTGCGGCATGCCGGCGGGCACACTGGGCGCACCAGGCAGTGCACCGGCCTCCGCGACCTCCGCAGCCCCCACCAGCACCGCCCCGAGCGGCCCTGGCCCGGCCGCCGCGGCCCCGACCACGGCCCAGCAGCTGAAACTCCAGGCCAGACCGGGTGGACGCCCGTCGGCCGCGAGCGGCCGCTGCCCGATGCCGGGCTGTGGCGGTGAGATCCGCGACGGCTATTGCGACATCTGCGGATCGCCGCCCGATGCCGCCGCTCCACCGGAGGACGACGGGGCCGGGCTGTCCACGGTCACCCGCGGCTCGACCCGGCTCGGCGCGACGGCGCTGGGCAGCCAGTTGATCACCACCAACGATGCCGCGCAGGCCACACGCCGGTTGACCAGTGCAGCCCAGCGGATGCGCGGGGTCCGCATCGGCGCCGGGCTGACCCGCGTGCCGCCCGCCCCCGCGGTCGATCCCGCGCGGGCGATCCTGCGCAATGCGGTCGTCCCGGAGCACAAGCGGAGCTGCCCGAGCTGCGGCGCACCGGTGGGGCGTTCCCGCCAGGGCCAGCCGGGCCGGACGACCGGGTTCTGCGCGAAGTGCCGCAATCCGTTCTCGTTCGACCCGAAGCTCGTCGAGGGTGACGTCGTCGCGGGACAATACGAGGTGGCGGGCTGCCTGGCCCACGGCGGCCTGGGCTGGATCTATCTCGCGCGGGACCGCAACGTGTCCGACCGGTGGGTCGTGCTCAAGGGCCTGCTCAACACCGGCGATGCCGATGCCAACGCCGCGGCGATCGCCGAGCAGCAGTTCCTCGCCCAGGTCACCCAGCCGCTGATCGTCGAGATCTACAACTTCGTCAGCCACGAGGGCTCGGGTTACATCGTCATGGAATATGTCGGTGGCCGCTCACTGAAGCAGCTGCTGCAGGACCGGATGGCGAAGAACGGTGGGGACTACGATCCGCTGCCGGTCGACCAGGCGATCGCCTATGTGGTCGAGATCCTCCCCGCCTTCCAATACCTGCACGACCTCGGGCTGGTCTATTGCGACTTCAAGCCCGACAACGTGATCCAGGTCGGCGATGCGCTCAAGCTGATCGACCTCGGCGGGGTCCGCCGGGTCGACGATCACGAGTCCGCGATCTATGGCACTGTCGGCTATCAGGCGCCCGAGGTCGCCACCGCGGGCGTGTCCCCGCAATCCGATATCTTCACCATCGGCCGAACGCTCATGGTGCTGTGCGCCGAATTCCGCGGCTATCAGTCCAGCTTCGAGTTCACGTTCCCCTCCCCCGACACCACGCCGCTGTTCCAGGACAACGACTCGCTCTATCGGCTGCTGCAGAAATGCTGCGCCGCGGATCCCGCCGACCGGTTCTCCAGCGCCGACGAGCTGCGGGTCCAGCTGCTCGGTATCCTCCGCGAGACCGTGGCCCGCCGCACGCGCGGCACGACCCTCACCTCGGCCGCGTCCATGCTCTTCGAACCGCCCACCGTGATCGGCAACACCCTCGACTATGCCGGGCTGCCGGACCTGCGCCCCGACACCAACGATCCGCAGCACGGCTTCCTGACCAACGTGGCGGTCGACGATCCGACGAACCGGTTCAAGGTGCTGGCGAGCGCGCCCGACCACAGCCCGGAGATCCGGCTCGCGATGGGCCGGGCGCTGCTGGATGCCGGCGGTCAGCGCAGCGGGATCGACGACCTCGCCAAGCAGCTGCTCGCCGACGATCCCTGGGAGTGGCGTGCGGTCTGGATCCAGGGCCTCGCTGCGCTGCAGGCCGAGGACTGGGCAAGTGCCCAGGCATCGTTCAACGCCGTCTATGGCCAGATCCCGGGCGAGCTCGCCCCCAAGCTCGCCCTGGCGCTGGCCTGCGAGCACGGCGGCGAGCCCTCGGTCGCCGAGGGGCTCTATAGCACCTGCGTCATCACCGACGCCAATTACGTGACTCCCGCCGCGTTCGGGCTGGCGCGCATCCGGGCCCGCCGCGCCGATCTGGACGGGACGGTGGCGGCCCTCGACAAGGTGCCGACGACCTCGCGGGCGTACGCCGAGTCCCGCCGCCTGCGCGCTCGCCACCTCCTCACGCTGGGCAAGGGGCTGGCGGAGCTGGACGAGGCGATGTCCTCGGTGCAAGGCGTGCGCATGGAGCCCCGCGAGGCCGACGAGTTCGCGGTGCATATCCTCGAGCGGGCGCTCGGAGAGGTCCGCGCCCACGGCCAGCAGCGCGACGTGCGGGTGGGAGGCCACCCCGCTACCTTCGAGGCGCTGCGGAAAGCGCTGGAGAATGCC
>JAUNRO010000431.1 GCA_030544185.1 Propionibacteriaceae bacterium
AGCCCCGCGACACCGACCACTGCGGCGAGCCCCGCGACGCCAACAGCCACCCCGACACCGACGCGAGATACCCGGCCGGGGACGCCGCGGCTCCTGCGGCTGACCCAACCGGGTGGCACCGTCGATTTCACCGCCACTTCGACCCAGCGGTCGGTCGATGCGCTGCGGCCCCGCGCGGAGGGGCACGATCTCGTCATCGATCCGGCGAGCTTCAGCCAGTCCCCCGAGGGTTGGCCACTGCACCGGGTGAGCTATCAGATCCTCTGTTCCGCTGGGCAACGGGCGGATCTGGGGCCGTTGGAGCGCGACTGGCTGCACTATCTCGTGGCCGACGAAACCCAGAACGAGTTGGCGGATGAGGGCCGGTTGGCGCTGCCCCCGGCGGTGCGTGATCAGGTACGCGCAGCGGCCACGGGGTTGAGCTGAGCGCCTGAGCGCGGCCCGCGCGGTGGACTGAATCCGGCGTACCGCGACCGGCGCGCACTATGCTGACCGCGCAGCTGAACGAACGGGGGGATCCGATGATCGCACGGCGGCGCAGCGCCTTCGTGGCCGCGGCGGTTGCCTGTCTGGCTCTGGCTGGCTGCGGCACGGCGCAGACCGATCTGACCGATGGCACCGAGGATCTGGGGCCGGCCAAGTGCCCGGGCGGCCTGCTGATCGGGGCCGGTTCCGCGACCCAGCGCAGCGCCGTGGAGGACGTCGGGATCGCCTATGCCGCGCGGTGCGACCAGGGCAATGCGGTGAATTACCTTCCTGGGACGACCAGGGAAGCGCTCACGAGCTTCGTCGACGAGGAAGCAGACTGGGTGGGCTCGGACGCCCCGATCCCGGAGTCGAGCCTGCGGGCGGCCCGTGCCTTCTGCGAGGACGGCGAGCTGCTGAGCTTCCCCCTCATCGCGAGTCCCGTGGCGATCGCGGTGAACGTGGGCGGTGTCGAGGAGCTCACGCTGCCGGCCCCGGTCCTCGGCCGGATCTTCAGCGGCGACATCACCCGGTGGGATGATCCCGCGATCACCGACGCCAACCCCGGCCAGGCGTTGCCGGACGAACAGATCAATGTCATCGCCCGCAACGACGGCGGCGGTCCGACGACCGCGCTGCAGCGCTATCTAGTCGACGCCGGCGGCTGGCCGAGCGAGCGGGCGGTCGAGGGCTGGCAGGGCGTGGGCGAGCTCGGGGAGGGTACGCCGGGGGTGCTGTCCCTGCTTCGTGGCACCGAACACTCGATCGGCTATGTGGAGTTCTCCAGCGCCCGCACCAACGACCTGACGGTCGCCCGCCTCGACAGCGGTGCCGGTCCGGTCGAGCTGACCGGCGAATCCGCCGCGGCGGGCCTCACCGGCGCCGAGCTGACCGGCGGCGAGGGGAGCTTGGAGCTCGTCGTGCCCACCGCGGCACCCGAGGCGTACCCCATCCAAACCGTCACCTATCAACTCGTCTGCACCACGGCGGAGAAGCGGGCGCTGCTGAAGGACTATCTCGGTTTCCTGGCCTCGGATCCCCAGCAGACCGCGCTCGGCGAGCTGGGCTATGCGCCGCTGCCCGAGCCCGTGCGCGGCCCCATCCGCGACGCGATCGCGCAGATCGAGTGACCTTGAACGGATCGGCAGGATTGGACTTGTGAGCGCTCCAGGGTGGTATCCGGATCCCGGCGGCCAGCCGGGCATGTTCCGCTATTGGGACGGCCAGGCATGGTCCGCCGCCCTGTCCCCGAATCCCCAGGCCGCGCCGCCGGGTTCGTCGATGGGCCCGCTGGGGGCGGCGGATGAGGTACGCCCGGCGGTCGCCGGGGAGCCGTCTCGCTCCGGCGGCAAGGGCGGGCTGCTCGCCGCTGCCGCGATCGTGGTCGTGCTGGTCGTCGTGGTCGGTTTCATCGTGCGCGGTGTCGCCGGCGGGCTGGGCAACGGGCGGGAGGGCACCGAGACCGGTGTGGGCGGACCGCGGCCGGTGTGCCCGGAGTTCGACACGCAGCCGGCGACGGAGACGGCGACGCGCGATGGCCGGGTCTATGGCGGCAAACTGTCCTATCCGCAGCTCGGTGCGCCGTGGAGCGAGCCGTCCCGCGAGGTCCGCGTGCCCTATGGCCGCAACGCCTGGACGCAATCGATCCTGGTGGAGGAATATACGGCGACGAGCTCCTGGGTGGCCTCGGTGATGGTGGCCGAGCTCAACGCCGGTGATGGGTTCTTCACCCCTCAGGAGGGCTCGGAGATCGTCGTGACCTGCATCGTCGGTTCGTTCTATGGCGATGCCAAGGTCGACCGCGACGACATCGTGAACCAGGCCATGACGGTCGACGGCCATGACGCCTGGCTGGTCGAGACGAACCTGTCGTTCAAGATCCCCAACCTGCAGACCGAGGGCGAATGGCTCGCGGTGCTGATCGTCGAGACCGGGGAGGGCACGGCAAGCCTCTATTCGGCATCGATTCCCAACACCAGCCCCCAGTGGGAGGCGCCCGCCCGCAACGCGATGGCAGACCTGCGGGTGGACGACTGAGAGACCGGAACAGTCGTCAGCCGGAGCAGTT
>JAUNRO010000432.1 GCA_030544185.1 Propionibacteriaceae bacterium
CGATGACCGGCCTCAGCCGGATCACGGTCATCGCGGGTGGCCCGGGCACCGGCAAGACGACGGTGGTCGCGAAGATCCTCGCCCTGCACCACGCGCTGCGCAACCGACCGCCCGTCGTCGGGCTCGCGGCGCCGACCGGCAAGGCCGCGGCCCGGCTCGAGGAGGCGGTCCAGCAGACGCTGGCCGAGCTGCCGGCCCCGTGGTCGACGACGTCCGTCCCTCGGGCCGTGACGCTCCACAGCCTGCTCGGCTGGACGCCGAACGACAACCGTCCCCGCCACCACGCCGACAACCCGCTCCCACACGAACTCGTCGTGGTCGATGAGATGTCGATGGTGTCGCTGCCGCAGATGGCGGCACTGCTCTCCGCGCTGCGGCCCGACGCCGGGCTCATCCTCGTCGGCGACCCCGATCAGCTCGCACCCGTCGAGGCCGGAGCGGTGCTGGCCGACATCACCCGGGCCGCTCCCCCGGCCCCACCGGCCATGCTGGGCGCGCTCGCCGAGCTCGCGCCCGCGGACCGGCCGGCGGCGCTGCCCACCGGCGCGGGTGTGGTGACCCTGCAGCACACCTGGCGCTTCGGCGGGGGCATCGAACAGCTGGCGCGCGCCATCCGCGAGGGCGATGCCGAGCGGGCGCTGGCCGTGCTGGGCGGGGATGCGCCCGATGTCCGGCTCGTCTCCGCCGAGCACGGGCTGGACCCCGGCCGGCTGCCCGCTCTCCAACGGCAGGTCGCCGCCGCCGGCCGCCGGATGCACGCCGCGGCGATGGCCGGCGATGCCGCCGGAGCTCTCGCGGCGCTGGAGGAGCACCGGGTCCTGTGTGCGCACCGCCGCGGCCCGTTCGGGGTGGCCCGCTGGGAGCGCCAGGTGCACGACTGGCTGCGCACCGCGATCCCGGGCTATGACGCGGCCGGTGAACTCCACCCCGGCCTGCCGATCATGGTCACCGACAACGACCGCGACGCGGGACTGTTCAACGGCGACACGGGCGTCATCGTCCGCACCGCTCAGGGCCTGCGCGCAGCCTTCGCCCGCGGGGGGACTCCCAAGTTGTTCACCACTTTGCAGCTGCGCGAGATCACGAGCGTGCATGCCATGACCGTGCACAAATCCCAGGGCAGCCAGTTCCACCACATAACGCTCGTGCTCCCCCCGCCGGAGTCGCCGCTGCTGACGCGGGAGCTCGTCTATACGGCGGTCACCCGCGCCAGCGATGGAGTCGAGGTGATCGGCTCACCCGAGGCCTTCGCCCGCGCCGTCAGCCGGCCGGCCAACCGGGCCTCCGGGCTCGGCACCCCGATGCGCTAGCCGACTGGATGCCCGGACGCGTTAGGTTCTGTGGCGAACGTTGCGGGTGGGGTTTCGGTGGGGCGCGGCGCCCTTGGGCGTCGCTGCGTCAAGACCAACCCGCTGGACCGTGGCGCGGGTGAGCGCCGTTTGGGGGTGTCGGCGCTCTCACTTCGGCGCGCGACACGCGGGGAGTCCAGTCACTCGTGGCCCTGTGGCACAACTGCAGGTCGCAACGCGCGTGTCGGGCCTGCACGTGTGCCCTGAGGGCACAACTGCAGGTCGCGTCGGCGTGTCGAGCGCGGGTCGCGGGGGGCCCGGGTCGCGGGTCGCGGGTCGGTGGAGGGTGGGTCGCAGAGCGCGGAGCGCGGAGGCTGTCGACCCACGGGGTCCGTTCCGATCGCGACGCACGGGTGCCCACCCGGGCTGTTGATCGAAATTTCGTGCAGGACGTGGGCGCCCGAGGACATAGTGAGCACCTGTACACCCCTGGGTGGGCTCGTCGTCCCCGTCGATGCCCCTGTCCCTCACGATCCGCCCCCGGACCTGCGTTGACGCCCCGTTTCCTTGCACCCAGCCCCCGGTGCACGGGGGGCCAGGATGGGTGAAATGGGGCGTCGATGAGCGTAAAGGGGCGTCGCACGTGCACCGGGGGCTCGACGCCGACGTCGCACGTGCACCGGGGCCCGGAGCGGGCGGCACCGGGATCTGTTCGGCCGTGGGCTTCTGCATCCCATCGCAGATCGGTCGGAAGAGTGGTGTACGCGGGTGTGCCCGGTGTCCTGGCGCCCCTCTTGGGCAAGGGCAGGCGGAACTGGGTGGGCGCCGGTCGCGAAATTTCGTGCCTGGTTCGGGGGCGCAGGTGGATAGGGCGGGATCAGACGATTAGTTCAGCTGCCCCCGGGCTGCGGCACGCATTTGAGCCCACGGCGGGAGTGGTGGGCGGCGGGCCTAGGGGCTGGCGCCCCGGCGGACCGAACCAGGCGTCCGGGGGGCGCCGCCTGCCGTATGAGTTTCACCCGCTCAGCGGGTGAAAGCCATACGCATGGTGACCGTGCCGGGCCCGACGTTGCCCGGACAGACACCTCCTCGCCGATCGCTCCGGGCATCGATTGGGCGGGTCCGGCGACTGCTGCGACAATCGGGCGGTGACCGATTCGCCCGAGCACCTCCCTGTCCAGACCGATGTTCTCGTGGTGGGCGCCGGCCCCGCCGGCTCCGCGGC
>JAUNRO010000433.1 GCA_030544185.1 Propionibacteriaceae bacterium
CGTCGATCGCCTATGACGTCGGGCGGACCACTCAGCACCTGATGGTCCTGCTGGCGGGTCCGATCATCCTCGGGGCGGAGAAGCTCGTGCGGCTGGTCACCCTCGGCCGGGCCCGCGAGGCCCGGGCCCACACGGTGCTGGCGTGCCTGCTGCTGGTGTTGTTCGCCATCGTCACCGGCACGGTCAACCGGCTCACCGGGGTCACCGCGCCGTCGCCGACGGTCCGCGATGCGGGCGAGCTCTATGAGCAGAGCCACGTCCGGGCCGGCGAGGTCCGTGCGGCGCAATGGCTCCACGCCACCCGCGGCCCCAACGAGCAGATCGCCTCGGGCTATTTCTCGGGGACGCGGCTGCAGCTGGCCCAGCTCAACCGCCCCGTGATGATGCGCGACCTCTTCCCCTGGAGCATCGATCGCGAGGTCTATGTCTACCGCGGGGCCTGGGAGCTCGAGACCGGGGAGGCGACCTTCTACTACCGGGGCGCCTACCTCGCCTACCCCTATCCCGAAGCGGTGATCGAAGCCCACAAGGACACCGTCTATGCCAACTCCAGCACCGTGATCTATCGATAGGAGATTGTCGTGCCGACACTCGCAGGTCTGGCGCAGGTCCGCCCCCGGGACCTTCGCATTGAACTGTCCAATGAACTCGCGGTGGCCCGCGCCCTTCGCCAGGACCGGCCGCTCGCGACCTATATCGGGTGGACGGGGCAGGGCAATCTGGGCGATGAGATCCTGCTGGAGGCCCACGAACGGCTCTTCCCCGGTCTCTCGCTCGTGCCCTTCCAGCGTCTCGAGGTGGCCGCCCGGATCGCGGCGCGGCGCTCGCGCGGCCCAGGGTTCACCGCCGGCTTCCTCGGCGGCGGGACGCTCATCAATCAGTCGGTGACGTGGCTGAAGCGGACCCAGCAACTGCTGGACCGCGGCCTGCCCGTGGGCTGCCTCGGCGCGGGAGTCCAGACACCGGAGTTCCAGCACGATTTCGAGCGTACGCAGCTGGCGGACTGGGCACCGGTCCTTCGCGAGCTGGAGTTTCTCGGCGTGCGGGGGCCCCGCTCCGCGGAGATCCTGGCCGATGCCGGGATCGACGTCGAGATCACCGGCGACCCGGCCCTCGCGCTCGCCCCCGAGGAGGCGCCGACCCCCGCCCCGGTCCCCGGGACGATCGGGTTCAACCTCGGGGTCTCGGGCAAGACCTTGATGTATGGCTCGCCCCAGCGCTTCCTCGACGCCGCCGTGGAGACGATCCGCCAGCTCACCGCGGCGGGCCATCAGGTCCGGTTGCTGCCGGTGACCGCTGCGGATCTGCCGAGCAACGAACAGGTGCTGGAGCGCGTGGGCCATCCGGAGTGCGTCCTGCACCGGTGCTGGGGGTCCTATGCGGCGTACGCCGCGGCGACCCGCTCGTGCGAGGTTTTCGTCGGGCAGAAATTGCATGCGACGGTCATCGCCATCACCCAGCGGGTGCCGAGCGTGATGCTGTCCTATCAGCCGAAGTGCGACGACTTCATGGCCTCGATCGGCCAGCGGGATGCCGTCCTGCGCACCGACGAATTCACCGCCGAGCGGGCGACCCTCGTGATCGAGGAGCTGCGGTGGTCCGGTGAGTTGATGGCCAACGAACTCGATGCGGCGGTGCGGTGGTTCCGCAAGCGCCAGCACGAGCTCGCCGCGGAGCTGGCGCCGCGTCTCGGCTCAGCACCGGGCGTCGAACCGGCCGGGAGCGGGGCATGACCCCAGCCGTCCTCCTGGGTCGCCTGCGGGGATCGCTGCGCTCCTACACCGGGCGCAACGCGATCATGCTGCTCGGCGCCCAGATCCTCATCGCGCTCAGCGGGTTCCTGTTCTGGGTGCTCGTGGCGCGTCTCTTCGAGGCGAGCGCGGTCGGTTTCGCGGCCTCGCTGATCTCCAGCTCCGCGCTGGTCGCCCAGGCCAGCGTGCTGGGGGTCAACCAGTCACTGGTGCGGTTCCTGCCCGGCAGCGTCGGGCCGGACCGGGGACGGCTGCTCACCACCGGACTCGGGGTGGTCGCCGTCGCGGCGCTTGTGGTGGGGGCGGTGACCTTCGCGGTGCTGGCGCTCACGGCGCCCGCGGCGTTCCAGGGGCGGTTGTCGCTGCTCGCAATGCTGTTCTTGGTGAACTCGCTGGGCACGGCCTGTGTCGCGGTGACCGATGCCGCGATGCTCGCGGTCGGCGCCAGCGGGCGGAACCTCGTGGGCTATCTCGTCGGCGCCGTGGCCCGGGTTTCGCTCCCGCTGCTGGCCGCGCCGTGGGGAACCGCCGGCGTGCTCGCGGTCAACGCCCTCACCCAATTCGTGGTCGTCGGGTTCGCGCTGCTGCATCTGACCGGGCGCTGCGGGCTGCGCCTGGGCTCGCGCATCGATGGGGACCAGGTGCGGAGCCTCGCCAGGTTCGCCGGGTCGAACTATGTCGCAGGCATCGCCTGGACCGCGCCGTTGATGGCGCTGCCGACGCTGAACTTTCACCTGCTGGATCCCGAGACCGCC
>JAUNRO010000434.1 GCA_030544185.1 Propionibacteriaceae bacterium
CACGCCATCACCAACCGGGATTTTAAGGACACTTCCTCAAGTCTGGGCTAGGGTTTCAGTAGCCGACGCCCCAGGAGCCCCGATGGATCGCACGATTCTGCCGCTGAACCCGAAACGTCCCCGCGCCGCCCGCTCGGTGGTGGATATCCGCGACGCCGAACCGCACCCATTACCCGTCCGTCCCCTCCCTCCGGAGGGCGCGCCGAACGTGCTGGTGGTGTTGGTCGACGACATGGGCTTCGGCGCTTCCTCGGCCTACGGCGGGCCATGCCGGATGCCGGCCGCCGATCGGCTCGCGGCCGAAGGTCTGCGCTACACCCGCTTTCACACCACCGCGATCTGCGCGCCGACCCGGATGTCGCTGCTGACCGGGCGCAACCACCACAGCACCGGCATGGGCATCGTGCCCGAACTGGGCACCTCGTCCCCCGGTTTGGACGGAATCCGCCCCGACAATATGGCGATGCTGCCGCAGATTCTGTCCGAGAACGGCTATCTCACCGGCGCCTTCGGCAAGATGCACCAGACCCCGCTGTGGGAGTTGGGCGAAACCGGGCCCTTCGATCGCTGGCCGATGAACGAGGGCTTCGACCGGTTCTACGGCTTCATCGGTGCCGAGACGAACCAGTTCTACCCGGCCCTGATCGATGGCTTCACGCCGATCGATGCCCCCCGGACCCCCGAGAAGGGCTACCACCTGTCCGAAGATCTGGTGGATCAGGCCGCGGGGTGGATTCAGTCGGTGTCGGCGCTGGAGCCGGATCGTCCCTGGTTCACCTACCTGAGCTTCGGCGCCTGCCACGACCCGCTGCAGGTGCCCGAAGAATGGCGCGGACGGTACCGCGATGAGTTCTCCCAGGGCTGGTCCGAGACGCGCGAGCGCATCTTCGCCCGCCAGAAGGAACTCGGGGTGATTCCGGCCGATGCCGAGCTGACCGAGTTCGACCCACACGTCCCCGACTGGGATTCATTGTCCGACACCGAACGTCTGGTGTCGCAGCGGATGATGGAGCTCTACGCCGAGATGGCCGAGCACATGGACGTCCAGGTGGACCGATTGCTGAACACGATCGACGAGCTCGGTCAGCTCGACAACACCCTGGTGATCTACATCCTGGGCGATAACGGCGCCGCCGCCGAAGGCGGCCGCTTCGGCACCCACAACAACATGGCCACGCTCAACCGGGTACCGATGACCTTGGAGCAGGTGGCCGATCGGCTGGACGAAGCGGGTGGCCCGAACACCTTCTCGAACTACCCGATCGGCTGGGCGCTGGCGATGTGCACCCCCTACCAGCAGTCGAAGAAGTACGCCTCCCACTACGGCGGCACCCGCAACGGGATGATCGTGCGCTGGCCGGCCGGGATCGGGGACGCCGGTGGTGAGGTGCGCCACCAGTGGCACCACGTGATCGACATCGCCCCCACGATCCTGGAGGCGGCCGGCATTCCCCAGCCCAAGGTCGTCAACGGTGTCGAGCAGGCACCGATCGAGGGCACCTCCCTGGCGTACAGCTTCAACGACGCCGAAGCCCCCGAACAGCACATCACCCAGTACTTCGAGGTGATGGGCAGCCGCGGCATCTATCAGGACGGGTGGACCTGCGTGACCCGGCACCAGGACGTCCACTGGTCGCGGCAGTACCGGCTGCCACCGCCGATGAGCGAGGACGTGTGGGAGCTGTATGACACCACTTCGGACTGGACCCAGGCCAGCAATGTGGCCGACCAGCACCCCGAGCGGGTTGCGAAGATGAAGGAAGCCTTCCTGATCGAGGCGACTCGGTACAACGCCCTGCCACTCGATGATCGCCTGCACGAACGGTTCAGCCCCGAAACCGCCCCCCGGCCCGACCTGTTGGGTCATCGCCACCACATCACCCTGCGGCCCTCGATGCGTGGCATTCGTGAGGGCGCGGCCCCCAATGTGAAGAACACCAGCTTCACCATGACCGCCCACCTCGAGGTGCCCGAATCCGGGGCCGAAGGGGTGCTGATCGCCCAGGGTGGACGTTTCGCCGGCTGGTCGCTGTACGTCCATCAGGGCGCCGTCGCCTACTGCTACAACCACTGCGGCACGCGGACATACGTGCGAGCTCCCGAGCCTTTGACGGTCGGGGCGCACACCGCGACCGTCCGCTTCCGCTACGACGGCGGCGGCCTGGGCAAGGGCGGTGAGGTGGAACTGCTGGTGGACGACGCGGTGGTGGCCACCGGACGAGTGGAAGCAACCGTGGGGTGGATGTTCAGCGTCGACGAAACGCTGGACGTCGGCTGCGACCGCCAGTCGCCGGTGACCGATGACTACGCCGATCACCCACGCAACAACCGGTTCACCGGCAAGCTCGACCGGGTCGAACTGGTGATCGGCGACGACGCGAAGAGTCCGGACCCGGCTGATATCGCCGAGATCCTGGTGTCGCGAACCTGATTCGCTCCGTCGAGTCAGTGCCCCAACTCGACCAACAGCACCCCGACCCCGATACACCCCAAGCCGAACACAGT
>JAUNRO010000435.1 GCA_030544185.1 Propionibacteriaceae bacterium
GGAGCCGCGCGCACCAGGACGCGCAAACGCCGGACGCCGGTGGGGCAGGGGGCGAGGCGCGTGCTAACGCCGACGGGCGGAGGGGATCATCACGACTCCCTCGGGCAGCGGCGGCAGGCCGGCGAGGGTGCACAAGAGGTGGTCCCACGCACTGAGGTGGGCGCCGAGCCCCGCGCCATCGGCCAGGACAGGCGTCCACGAGGCGCGGATCTCGACCTCGGCCCGGCCGGGTTCGTCGGCCATCGAGCCGAAAGACTGGCTGGCGACGGAGGTGACGGTCCCGCTCGGTTCGACATAGTCGGCGTGGTGCCGGTCCAGGGCGTCGGTGAGCCAGCTCCAGCCGACCTCGGCGAGCAGTGGATCGGTGACCATCTCGGGCTCGACCTCGGCGCGCGCGAAGCTCACCAGCCGGAAAGTGCCGGCCCAGGCATCGGTGCCGGCGGGGTCGTGCAGCAGGACCAAGCGGCCGTTGCCCAGCTCCTCATCATCGCTCACCACGTCGGCGGTGATGGCTGCCGAGAACGGCGCAATCCGCTGAGGCGCCGGGATCTCGTCTATCCAGATCTCCGGGCGCCAGGCGTGCTCCGAGAGCTCCTGGATCGCCCGTGCGAAGGGCTGGGGGAGCGCATTGGTTTCCATGCCGAGACCCACCCCTCGAGACTATGCAGCCAGCACCCGGCAGGGGGTCCGACGCGCCGTGACAACCGGGGCGTACCCGCGGTCACGAACCTTCCCGCCGGCCGGACCGCGCGCCCCGATCTTGCCCTGACATGGCACGATGGCGCGGTGACCGACGCACCGTTGCTGGCGGCCGCCCGCCGAGACAATCCCACCGACCGGGTTCCGGTCTGGTTCATGCGACAGGCCGGGCGTTCCCTGCCGGAATACAAGCAGGTGCGTGAGGGCATCGCGATGCTCGATGCCTGTACGATGCCCGACCTGGTCCGCGAGATCACCCTCCAGCCGGTGCGGCGTCACGGTGTGGATGCCGCGATCTTCTATTCCGACATCATGGTCCCGATCAAGGCCACCGGCCTGGACCTCGACATCACCCCCGGGATCGGCCCGCAGATCGCCGAGCCTTTCCGCGCCCGCGCGGACCTCGACCGGCTGCCGGAGCTGACGCCGGACATGATCGGTTATATCCACACCGCCGCCCGGTTGATCGTCGAGGAGCTCGGCGGCCCCGACTCCGACACCCCGCTGATCGGGTTCGCGGGCGCCCCGTTCACCCTGGCGAGCTATCTGATCGAGGGTGGCCCGAGCAAGGACTATGCGCGGACCAAGGCGCTCATGCTCGCCGACCCCCAGCTGTGGCACGACCTGTGCACGCGGCTCGCCCAGATCTCCCGGGTCTTCCTGGAAGTCCAGATCGGCGCCGGTGCCCGCATCGTCCAGCTCTTCGACTCCTGGGCCGGCTCGCTGCCCGCGCGCGACTACGAGCGTTATGTGCTGCCCCACTCGGCCGAGGTGCTCACCGCGCTCGGGGACGCGAATGTGCCGCGGATCCACTTCGGCGTCGGCACCGGTGAGCTGCTGCCGCTCATGGGCCAGGCCAGTGCGGATGTCGTCGGTGTCGACTGGCGGATCCCGCTCGACGAGGCCGCCCGGCGCGTCGGTCCGGCGTACGCCCTGCAGGGCAACCTGGACCCCGCGCTTCTGACCGCACCCTGGGACGTCCTCGCCGAGCGCGTGCGCGAGGTGATCCGCGCCGGCGCCGCGGCGGACGGCCACATCTTCAACCTCGGTCACGGCGTCCCGCCGACCACCGACCCGGCGGTCCTCACCCGGATCGTCGAACTCATCCATTCCGAAGGACCCGAACTCAGGCAGGCGGCCCGCGCCGCCCGCGCAGCTGCAGAAAGGACGCCCCAGTGACCAAGGCCCGCGACATCAACGAGATGCAGCGCTACACGATGTGGTCGGTGTTCGCCCGGACCGACATCGTGGCGGAGTCCCTCGCGGCGGATGCCCTCGCCGCGATCGAGAAGGCCACCGAGGGTGAGGACTTGGTCATCCGCGGCTGGTATGACGTCGCCGGTCTGCGCGCCGATGCCGATGTGATGGTGTGGTGGCACGCACCGGACTACACGACGCTGCAGGCGGCCTATCACGCGTTCCGCGCGAGCGAGCTGGGGCGTACGCTCACGCCGGTCTGGTCGCAGCTCGCGATCCACCGCCCGGCGGAGTTCAACAAGTCCCACGTCCCGGCGTTCATGGCCGACGAGACGGCCAAGGCCAACATCTGTGTCTATCCGTTCGTGCGGTCCTATGAGTGGTATCTCCTGCCCGATGAGGAGCGCCGTGCCCTGCTCGTCGAGCACGGCCAGATGGGCCGCGACTATCCCGATGTCCGCGCCAATACGATGCAGTCGTTCGCGCTCGGTGACTATGAGTGGATCCTTGCGTTCGAGGCCGACGACCTCGGCCGGATCGTGGACCTGATGCGCATCCTGCGCGGCTCCGGTGCGCGGCGCCACGTCCGCGAGGAGGTGCC
>JAUNRO010000436.1 GCA_030544185.1 Propionibacteriaceae bacterium
CGACCGAGTCGGTGGTGACCCCCTGCCGACCGTCACCGGGGAGATCGCCATCAGCCCGGACATGCTCCCGGACCTGGACGAGGCCTGGCAGGAGGATCAGCGATGACCGCGAGCCGCAGGGACCTGCTGCGCCTGGCCGGCGCTGCAGCACTGCTCGGGGCAGGAAGTGCCTGTGCCCGGATCCCCACCGAGTCCCCGATCGACAGCAGGGCACTGTCGGGCAGATTCCGCCCCGGCGCTCCCTACGTGCGTGCCCTGCCGCCGCCCGAGAATGCCTCTCCGCAACAGGTCCTCACCGGTTTCGTGCAGGCCGGCGTGGGGACGGAGGACGACTACGCGGTGGCCCGGGAGTACCTGACCGACGAGGCCAGTTCTCAGTGGGATCCCGGTGCCGGGGTCACCGTCTACTCCAGCAGTGACGAACTGCGGACCGAGCAGCTCGACGAGAGCACAGTCTCCCTCGCGCTGCAGGCCACCATGATGGTGGACTCGCACGGCGTGCGCAGCGTTCTGGCCGGTCCTACTGCGCAGGAGATCACCGTCCGGGTGGAGTCGGTGGACGGGCAGTGGCGGATCGCGGACCCGCCGCCAGGGATCTGCCTGTCCGGTGCTGCCTTCGATGCACTGTTCACGCCTGCCCGGCTCTACTTCCTCGATCCTCGGTCCCGTCACCTGGTGCCCGATCTGCGCTGGTACTCCTCGCACCGGTCGGTGTCGGCCGTGCTGGAAGGACTGCGGGCAGGGCCCGTCGGCCAGCTCGACACAGCCGTGCGCAACCTGGTGCCCTCCGGAGCGGATGTCGAGCACACGATCATCACCACTGGTGCCGACGGCGTGGTCCGGGTGACCATCCCCGATGCCGTGGCCCGGTTGGCGACCGGTCCGCGCGGCTTCGCGCTGGCACAGCTCGAGGCGTCCCTGCGTTCTGTACGGGCCCTGTCGGAGGTGCGGCTGCTGTGGCAGGGAGAGGACCTCACACCGGAGGTGGACCGCACACTCGCCCGTCCGCTGCCCGGGCACCGCACTGTCGGGGCCGGACCCACCGGGATCGTCTCCCTGGCGGATGCTGGCGGCAGCGGGCAGATGGCCCAGCTCGTCCCGGATCTGGCCCAGACGGAGCTGGTTGCCCCCGCGATCAGTCAGGACGGGGTGCTGGCCAGCGCACTGTCCGTGGACCGCAGCACGGTGCTGATGGGCTCCACTGACGGCAGCGTGCCGGTGCGAGAGGCCGCTGCCGGCGCCGTCTATGCAGATCCGAGGCCGGACGATGCCGGCTACGTCTGGGCATCCGTGCAGACGGGGACCGGGGTGCTGCTGGCGCTGTCCGCACGAGGGGCCGAGCACGACGTCAAGGTGGATGCCCCCTGGCTGCGAGGACGACAGGTGCTGACTCTGGACATCGCCTCCGACGCGACGCGCTTGGTCGTGCTCTCCGCGGACGATGGCGGCACGCGCGTGGACATGTGCGCCGTGCTTCGCGACGAGGACGGCACCCCGACCTCCGTGTCCGAACCGGTGGTGGTGCGCACCGGGCTCGTGGACGTTCTCCAGGTGGGGTGGTACGACGAGGTCGCCCTGACCGTTCTGGGAGTGGATCCCATCAATGACGAGCTGCGCGCGCAGGTCACCGACCTCGCGGCGGGCAACGAACTGCTCCCTCCGCCGCGAACGGGAACGGTGCGTCTGGCCGGCAGCGTGGTCGCCGAGTCCGTGTGGGCCGCCACGGAGGACGGCGTGCTCATGCGCAGCGCAGGAGACCGCTGGGTGAGCCTGGACCTGCCGGCCAGGGACCCGTCCTTCTACTGACCGCCCGCGGCCCGGCCGTGCAGGGACAGTCGGGGTTCCTCCCCAGACCCGCGCTGTCCACATCGGTGCCGACGGAGATGCGAATCCGGATCGTTCCCGATGGGATCGATGCATGGACAGCGCCTCAGATCCAGGACCGACGGATGCGCGGCAGACTCCGCAGGGCACGGTGGCCCGCATGCTGCGCGACGTCGCGGCGCAGACCAGTTCCCTGCTGGTGCCGCGCCTGTGCCCGTGCGGACGGGAGGGGAGCTGGTTGTGCCCGGCGTGCCGGGACCTGCTGCGAGTGGTGCCGCTGCGAGTGGAGTCCTGCTGCGACGCTCTCCAGAACCTCAGCGCAGCTCGGGTACGAGAACGATCCACGTCGCTGCCCGCTGGTGTCGACCATCGACCTCTGCTGCCCGTGCTCGCGCTCGGCGAGTACACCGGCGATCTGCAGCGCCTGGTGCTGTCCTGGAAGAACGGCGGGATGCTCCACCTGGGTGGGCCGATCGCGCGCGGCCTTGCCCCCGCCGTCGGGCAGCTCATGAATCAGGGGCCGAATGCTGCCCGGAGGGCACCGCCATGGCTGGTCCCTGTGCCCTCCCGGCTGCGGGCACGACTGCGACGGGGTGAGGACCACACCGCCGAGCTGGTGCGATCACTGGCCCGCGTCGGGGCCGGTACCCCCCTCCTGCTGC
>JAUNRO010000437.1 GCA_030544185.1 Propionibacteriaceae bacterium
GATCCCGCTGGCCCTGGACCGGCTCGTGGCCGCCCTCTTGGCCAAGGAGCCCGCCGATCGCCCGACCGGTGAGCAGGTCGTCGAGCAGCTGCGCCAGCTGTCGGTGGACCCGAACGCGGGGACGATGCTGCTGCCGGGTACGCCCGCGGAGGCGGGGGGCACGGCCGTGCTCCCGGGTGGCGGCACCGCGGTGTTGCCCGGTGCCGCGGGCGGCTTCGCCGGAGCCCGGCGGAGCAGTTTCGGCGAGACGCCCGATGAGCCGTTCCGGCCGGTCTCGCCCCAACGGCCGGCCACACCGGTGCGTCCGGCGCCGCCGCCACCGGTCCAGCGGCCCTATCGAGACGACGTGGAGCGCGCCGACACCCGACGCCGTTCCACCTGGCCGATCATTGCGCTCGTGGTGCTGGCGCTGGCGCTGGGCATCACCGGCGCGAACTTCCTGTTCGGCGGCGACGACACCCCGATGGTGCCGGGCGAGACCGCGACCCCGGTCGCGAGCCCCACCGCCGAACAGACGACACCGACCAGAGCGCCCACGACGACCCGTCGGCCCACCACGACGCGGCCGGCCACGACCGCCGCGCCCACGACCACTGCGCCACCGCAGACCCTGGCCCCGACCACGACTGAACCGGCTCAGCCGACGGAGACCAACGGGAATCAGGGGAACAAGGGGGACCGCAACGGTGGGGACGGGGACAGTGGGAATGGGGACGAAGGGAACAGCGGGGAGGCGGCGACCACCGATGACACCGGCGTGCAGAACGCGATCGCCGAGGTCGAGAGCCGGGCAGCCCGTCAGGTCCTGAGCGCCGTGTGGACGGAGGCGAAGTTCTCCGGCGAGCCGGACCGCTTCATCGAGATCACCGAGCAGATGGAGAAGCGCGGCCTGATCTCCAAGTCCGAGAGCCGCGCGCTGACCCGGGCGGCCGAGGCGGCGCTGGATGCCTGAGGACCGGACACCGTGGTCCGTGATCGGGCTGCTGCTGGGTGCCGCGTTTGTCGTCATTCTCAACGAGACCACGATGGCGGTCGCGCTGCCGTCGCTCATGCACGATCTCGGCGTCACCGCACAGACCGCGCAGTGGGTGTCGACGGGGTTCATGCTCGCGATGGCCGTGGTGATCCCGACGACAGGGTTCCTGCTGAACCGGTTCACGACGCGGCAGGTGTTCCTGGCGGCGATGGGGCTGTTCTCCCTCGGGACGCTAATGGCGGGGTTCGCGCCGGGCTTCGCGCCACTGCTGATCGCCCGGCTGGTGCAGGGCAGCGGGACGGCGATCATGATGCCGCTGCTGATGACCACCATCCTGCAGTTGGTGCCGGTGTATCGCCGCGGTCAGGTCATGGGGTTTGTGTCGATCGCCATGTCGATGGCCCCGGCGATGGGCCCCACCATCTCCGGGCTCATCCTGCAGGTCGCGAGCTGGCGGTGGATCTTTTTCGTGATGCTGCCGATCGCGCTGACCATGCTGGCGATCGGTGCCTGGCGCCTGGTCGATGTGGGGGAGCGGCAGGCGCAGCCACTGGACCCGGTGTCGATCGTGCTGTCCGGGCTCGGCTTCGGTGGCTTGGTGTTCGCGCTCAACAAGGTGGGTGACCCCACCGGGACGGCCACGCTGATCGGCTCGCTCGCCGTGGGCGCGGTCGGACTGGTGCTGTTCGTCCTCCGGCAGTTGCGGCTGCAGCGGCGCGACCGGCCCTTCCTCGACCTGCGCACGTTCACTTATCACAACTTCTCTGTCGGCATCGGCCTGCTGATGATCGGCTTCCTGTCCCTCATGGGCGTCGCCTTGGTCTTCCCGATCTATCTCCAGGACGTGCGTGGCCTGGACGCCATGACGACCGGACTGATGTTGCTGCCCGGCGGTCTGTCGATGGGGCTGCTCGGGCCCGTGATCGGCCGGCTCTTCGACCGGTTCGGGGCGCGGGTGCTCGTCGTCCCAGCCGCGGCCACGATGACGCTGATGGTGTTCTCGCTGACGTGGCTCACCTCGCGCACGACGCCGATCGTCGTCCTGGTGGTGATCCACGTCGTGTTGTCGCTGTCGTTGTCGTTCATGTTCACCCCGACGTTCACCTCGGCGCTCAACGACCTGGAGCCGAGGCTCTATTCCCACGGGTCGGCGCTGTTGGGGACTCTGCAGCAGGTGGCCGGCGCCGCGGGGGCGGCTCTGCTGATCACCGTGATGGCCCAGCGCGCTGCCGCGCTCGAGCGGGCCGGGGTTGCGCGGGTGGACGCGCTGCTGGAGGGGACGCACGCCACATTCACGCTGGCGGGGTGCATCGCCGCGGCGGCCGTGGTGCTGGCGCTGCTGATCCGCCGGCCGCAGACCCCGCCAGCTGTGCCCGTCGAGGAGGTCACGCTCGACGGCCCGACGGGCACTCCGGATCCCGCGCCGCGCGCCTGAACCAGCAGCGGTTTCGCTGCGTATGACTTTGACCCGCTGGGCGGGTGAAGATCACAGGGTCTTGTGTGAGGACC
>JAUNRO010000438.1 GCA_030544185.1 Propionibacteriaceae bacterium
GGTCCGGCCGGCGGTGGCGTGGTCGGGGTCGGTGGTCCGGCCGGCGGTGGTGTGGTCGGTGCCCACTGCGGTTTCCAGGCCGGGCGCGCCGAGTTCGTTGACGCCCATCGTGTCCGCGGTGCCCTCGGTGCGCCTCGCGTCGCGGTCGACCACGGTGTCGCCGACGGCGCCGGTGTCCGGTGCTCCCATGACGCCGGTGGCCGTGACCTGATCCGAGCGGTCGGCTCCCGTCGTGTCCAGCGGGCGACCGCCGCCGAGCCGGTCCCGGGCGCCGGTGGAATCGCCCTGCAGCCCTGCGTAATAGGCGAAGAGGTCATCTTGTTCCTGCTCCGACAGGTGCCGGTCGGCATCGATGTTCGGGGCGTTCTTCACGATGTCCTTCTCGAACGGGAGGACCAGGTCCTCGCCGTTCCAGCTGTGGCCGCGCAGGGGCACGAGACTCTCGGACAGGCCGAACAGGCCGGTCTTGACGCTCACGAAGGTGGGCTCCTCGGTCTGGTCGTCCAGATAGAGCTGGCCGACCTTTCCGAGTTTGTCGCCACTGGGGTCATAGGCGGTCGCGTTGACGATCCGCTCCAGGTCTGCCTTGGTCATGCGATCGCTCCTAAATCGGTTTATCGACAAAAAGTCTTATGCCGACCTTATGCGCCGATGAACCGGAGGAAAAGGCTTGCCCGCACCCATCGGGCGCGGAATCACGCGTGCGTGACGGCCTTCCACGCCTGTCGGCGATCACTGCGGGGATCGTGCTCGATGCGGTTCTCGGCGTCGAAGATCAAGGTCGAGCGGGTGTCCACGTCATAGCGCGGCCAGTCGTCGCCGGGGCGCTGGTGGTGGGCGAAGTGCAGCCATTGGTCCTGGATGGAGGCGCTCAACCGCGCGTACCCCTTCTTGTCCCCACGCGTCAGCCAGAACCGCGTGAGTTCGGCGTCATAGCGCCCGAAGATCGGCGCGAGCTCGACGCCATGGGTGGCGTTGAGGCCGATCGCGCTCAGCACCCACGGCGAGAAGTCGAACCGATAGGACCACGTCGGTGCGTGGGCGGCATGAGCCTCGGCGAGCTCGATGGAGGGATACCAGAAGGCGCCGTCGCCGGCGAGGTCGGCGAGCGGGCCGCGCTTGGGCAGACCGGGATAGAGGTCCTTGAGCACGGCCGCCGGCGGTTGCTCCGCCTGGTCCGCACGGTCGAAATCGCCCTGCGGATCGACGAACGACTTGGCCTTCGTTGACATGAGCCGCCACGTCGGGCGCAGCGCTGGCGTCGTGGGGGAGAGGTGGGCGAAGAGGGTGCCCTCGCGGTCGTTGGTGCCGATGATGAGGGGTACGCGGAGTCCCTGCCCGTCGGCGATTGCGGGCACCGGCAGTCTCGGCAGCAGGAGGCCGTCAGCGGCCGGGACGACCGGCAGCGCGGTGGGCTCGTCGATCGGGCCGTTGCGGGAGAGCCGGTCGAGTGCGGTGATCAGCCCCTGCTGGTCCACGGTGCGCAGGCGGGTGCGGACGGCTTCCGGGTCGCCGGGGTCCACGCCGAGGAAGCCGACGAACTCGGACGCCCAGCGGTGGGCCTGCTCCATCGTCGGGATCGTCCGCGGCGCGCCGCTCTGCAGGATCGCGCCGGCGAACAGCCCCGCTGCCGACGGCACGGCCAGGATGGCCGCCAGCGCGATCGCCCCGGCAGACTCGCCGAACACGGTGATCCGGTCGGGATCACCGCCGAAGACCGCGATGTTCTCCTTGACCCAGCCCAAGGCCGCGAGGATGTCCCGCAGCCCGAGATTGCTGTCGATCAGCAGGTCGTCCCCGGCGTACTCATCGAAGTGCATCCAGCCCCACGCGCCCAGCCGATAGTTGAGCGAGACATAGACGATGCCGCCCCGGCGGACTAGCGCGGAGCCGTCGAAGCCCTGCTCGGAGCCCGCACCGTGGACGAACGCGCCCCCGTGGACATAGACCATGACCGGGAGCCCGTCGCCGTCGGGCGAGGCCGGCGCGGTGACGTTCAGGGTCAGACAGTCCTCGTCCTGGACGAAGCTCTGCCCGAGGTTGACCAGCCCCCAGCCGCCAGGTTGGGGACAGATGGGCCCGAACTCCTGGCACTCGCGAAACCCCGACCACGGCTCGGGCGGTTGCGGTGCCTGCCAGCGCAGCGCACCGGTCGGCGGAGCGGCGAAGGGGATGCCGCGCCAGTGCGCAACATCCCCTTCGAAGAATCCACGGATCAGGCCGGTCGGCAGCGTGAGTTCGAGTGCCCTCATGAATCCATCATGGCTCACTGACCCGACGTGGCCGGGTCCGAGCCGACGGAGACCGAGGTGAAGGATCCCGAGGTCTCGGAGCCCTGGGCAGCGCCGGAACCCGCCGTGCCGGAGCTGCGGGTGACCGCACCGCCGGACTGTTCGGCGGCGGAGTTGGAGCCCGTGCCGGCACCGGAGCCCGAGGTGCCCGAGCCGGAGGTTCCGGA
>JAUNRO010000439.1 GCA_030544185.1 Propionibacteriaceae bacterium
CGTCGGCGTGGCACCTGGCGTCGAGCTGGTGATCGACCAGCCCTACACGCTCACAACGGCTGGTGAGGAGGATACGGGGCCGGCGTTGCCTCTGGCCGCCCTGCGTCAGAATTCCGGTGAGGTCACCGTTGTTATCGAGGCCGACGGGGTGCGCAGCGAGGTGCCGGTCCGGGTGATCGCCGAGGGAGACGGGTGGGTGCGCATCGCCGACAACACCCGCGTTGCGGTCGGCACCGTGGTCGTCATCGAGTGAGCGCACGGTCGATGGTCACCTCCTCAGCAATGATCACGCTTAGCGGCGTGCACCGCTCTTACGGGGATAGCGGTGTCCCCGCGCTGGACTCGGTGAGCCTGACGGTATCTGCCGGGGAGTTCCTCGCCGTGATCGGCCCGTCCGGTTCGGGCAAGTCGACCCTGCTCAACATCCTCGGGCTGCTGGATCGTCCGGACGCTGGCGAGTACCGCATCGGGGAGGTGTCTGCCGGGACCTTGAGCGAGCGGGCCAAGGACGCGCTCCGAGAGCAGACCTTCGGGTTCGTGTTCCAGTCCGCCCACGTCCTCCCGGAGCGGACCGTCGCAGAGAACGTGGCGCTGCCACTGAGCGTGCGCGGCACCGCCGCGGACGTGATCGCCGAGCACGTAGCCGACTCCCTCAGCCAGGTCGGACTGGGGGATATGGCGCAGGCGAAGGCCTCGACGCTCTCCGGCGGAGAACGTCAGCGCGTGGCGATCGCACGCGCACTGGTGACCCGCCCGACGGTGATCCTGGCCGACGAACCAACCGGCAGCCTGGACTCCGCCAACAGCCGCCAGGTTCTCGACCTACTCGCCGACGCGAAAGCCGAGGGAGCCACCGTCGTGGTCGTCACCCATGACCCGGAGGTCGCCGCTTGTGCCGACCGGATCGTCGAGGTCCGGGACGGCCGCATCGTCGCCGACACGGGCAGGCGGCTGCCCGCCGAGAGCGACGCCATCAGCGCCAAGACCACCACGACTGCGCCAACGGGTCGGTGGTCAGAAGCAGGTCGCCGGGTGGGATTCACCATCATCGACGCAGTCGGATCGCTGATGGCACGACCGGTGCGAACCCTCCTCATCTTGACCAGCTTCCTGCTCGGAGCCGGGGGTATCGTCGCCGCGCAGGCCATCAGCCAAACCGCCGCCAACCAGGTCCAGGACCAGCTGACGGCCGCCGCGCTCGACCAGCTCTACGTCATCCCCGCGGCCCGCTCAGGTCCCGACGACCTGCGAGATCTCGCCGCCCAGATCGCACACGTCTCCCACGTCCGGGAGGTAGGGCTGCGCGTCGACGTTAGTCCCTCTGACGCGCGGGCCTCCCTCCTGCCGCCCGGCCGGCTCGAGATCACCCGACTCGACGCCGCCACCATCATCGCCGCCGACAGCCGATACCTGCGCATCGTTTCACCCGACGGCGTTCCTCAGAGTGCCTGGCTGCTCGACGAGCCCGCCCACGGTGACGTCGCCCTCATCGGTATCTCCTTGGCCGAGCGCCTTGGAGTCCGCGCCCCTGGCCCTGGCAGAGTCGTCTGGGCGTGGGGTCGGCCCCACGACGTCGTCGGCGTCCTCACCGACGAGGACCTGGCCAGCACCCTGGTCCTGTCCGACCCCTACACCCTCGCGGCACACGCTGCCGGTGTTGATGCAGCCCTCGTGGTGCGCACCGTCCCCGGATACCCGGCCAGGGTCTCCGACTTCCTCAAACGGATCCTGCCACCCTCTGCTCAGGTGACCACTACCGCCGATCTGGAATCCTTGCGACTAGGCGTGCGAGAAGACCTCAGCGCCCTCGTCACCGCCGTCTCTGCCATCGTCCTCGTCCTGGCCTCGCTGAGCGCCGCGAGTGCGCTGACTCTCTCCGTCCAAGCCCGAACCGGCGAGATCGCCCTGCGCAGAGCGATCGGCACGCCCCGGCGCAAGATCGCCCGCATGTTTCTTCTCGAAGGCGGTCTCCTCGGCCTCCTGGGTGGACTCTTCGGATCCGGCCTCGGAGTCTGCGCGGCCATCCTGATCGCCCAGATCCGGGACTGGGCGCCCTATTTCGAGCCTCCCATCTGGCTCTTCGGCGTCCTCGTCGGCACCGCTACCGGACTGATTGCGGCTGTCATTCCCGCCTCGCGCGCAGCGTCTCTCGATCCTGCCCAGGGTCTCCGCCACGAGTAGGACCATTGTGGCGCTACGCACCCTGGAAACAGCCCCTCCACGCGGCCGCACCCAGAACCGCCCTGAGATCACCGTTCCCTGGCACCCTTGGGTCTCTGTGGCGCGAGGAGCACCGCCTACTCGACGCAAACCGGCCGTTGATCAGGCAGCGAGCTGGCCGTGGGCCAGCGAAGACTGCTTTGCGCCGCGCGAATCGGACCGGTTCGGGCCGGCGGTCAGCCGTCCTCCTCGTCCCAGCGGGACACCTTCTGCCTCTTCTTCTCCGCCTTGAGCCG
>JAUNRO010000440.1 GCA_030544185.1 Propionibacteriaceae bacterium
GTGGCCTTGTATGAGTCGGGCGCGGTACTCGTGGAGTTGGGCGAGCGGTTCAGCATTCATCGCCGCACCGCGGCGGCGCACCTTGTCCGCCGCTCGGTTCCTATACGCCAGCGGGGCTCGACGAGTGCCAGCTCGCAGAAGCTGTGAGTTGTACACCGGTGGCTTGACGCTAGGGGGCGGTTCGGGGTCAGGGGGGTGCGCTCGTTGCCTATTGGTCGCTCCCCGGCCGAGCGGGGGAGGTCTCTGACGGAGGGTGGTAATCAGGACTCGCTTGACTCTTACTCCTATCAAGCGTGTCGCTAGCCGGAATTACGCGACCAGGCCGTTAGGCCAGTGCTCACGGTGTGTCTTCGCGATCTTGCGCAGGTTGCCTCGGACGACCTTTAGTTCTGCCGTGGACGGCACGTCGGCGTCATGGTTCCCGGGGTTCAGGACCGTTGCGAAGGTATTCCATTGCCCCTTCTCCCCGTTATCGAGAGCGAAACCGCGGACGAGCGGGACGAGCTGCCCCAACATTGACGCCTCGGCATCAACGTCCGCGACCGAGCAGGGTGTACCCGCCACGGTACGCCCGGTGGCGATGATCTGCTTTGCAAGCCGCTCTGCCGCCGAACGATAGCTTCCGCACGCGGCTCTGCGACCGCGGGCAGTTGGTGCGTTGAGGTTGTCCTCAGCATCCAGCATCAGTCGGCTGAACATGTCGGAGGTCTGTGTCGGAACAGTACCGGCACGAGGATCGACAAGGTTGAGTTCGTATGCAATCAGTCCACGATGGTCGTGATTGCTCATGGTCCAGTCAGCCAGCCTGCTGTCGTATGTGGTCAAGACGACTTGCACGTCGGCATCGAGGAGCTTGGTGATGGTGTTCTGAACGAACGTCAGTCGGTGGTCAGGGTCGCTTCCAGGGATGGGGTCGTCGAGGACCACCACCGATGAATCAAGGAGTTAGGTGCGTGCCAGGAAGATCGACAGGCCGAGCGCGTTCAACTGTGAGTCGCTGTAAACGCCGAGGGCGTCGCGCACGACCGGCGATGTTCCCGCCTCGGCGTGAAGCGCGGCTATCAAGTTGACGAAGCGAGTGCCGCCAGCACGTGTTTGCACACCCATGAAGTCGACCAGCTCGTCAGGGCGGATCGTCAGCCACCAAGACTTGATCGTGTCGCTCATCTCAGCGAAGCGCGCGTCGAGCAGTTCAACCGAAGCATCCTGAAGGGCCTTCTCTGCCGCCTTGAGCCGGGTCAACGCGCGTTGTCGCTCGGATGAGCAGATCACGTCGCCTGCTAGTCCTGCTACTCCGTCGAGCAGGGTCAGCAACTGCCGATGATCAGCGATCTCTGCACGTTCCTCGATGGCCGGCGCGATGGCAGTCTCAAGCTCGGATACGGCCTCCGCGTGCAACTCGCGCTTCCTGCGTACGGCATCGAAAGCTGTACGCAGGCTGTCGAAGGCTACTTCTGGATCAGGCGGGAACTCTCGTCGCTCGACCGCGAGTCGCAGAATGGCGAGCGCTTCGCGGACTTCGCGGCCCGCAGCGACGAGCGCCTTCGTCGAGTCGGTCAGAGCTGTCGCAGCGGCATGGGCGTCTCGGACGAGGGTGGGTGAAAGTTTCCAGTCCTGAAGTTTCGCGGCGAGTCCGGTGAGCTCGGTCTCCGACAGACTGTCAGCGGTCGGCATTCCTGTACGCACAAACTCTGCGACGGCAGTGAGCGTCTCACCTGCTCGGCCAATGGATGCGAGTGTGGTGGCGGCGGTCTGATCAAGATTCGAGGCGCGGGCCAACTCGGCTCTCAGCGCGTCGAGGCGCGCAGGTGTCAGCGCCTCCGGCGTTGCGCAGACGGGGCAGTCCACCGGGGCAGTCAGCTCCGCGAACACATCTACTTGCAGGACTGCCGCGAAGACGGGTAGCAGGCGTGCTAGCTCGCCCTCGATGGAGACAAGGGCCTCCCTGTAGGCGGTTGTGTCCGGCACCTCTAGTTCAACCGAGGGAATCGGAGCTGCGACGAATCGAGCAGTCGGGAAAAGCGCATCCGCCTTGGCCTTGGCTCGGGTCTCAAGCCCGGTCTTGGCGTCGGCGAGAGTCGAGTAGTGCTCTCCTGTAGCGGCGCCGGCGACCTCGCGTAGCGCTGTGGACAACGCGTCCGTGACCGCCCCCTCATCGGAAGAAGCGGTTCTGACGATGGCTTGGAGACGATTCTGTGCGTCAGAGAGTTCCGTAGGTAGCCTCGCCACCCTCTGGAGCCATGGGCCATCAGGCTCTTGCTCCAGGTGCTTGCGTGCTTCGGCCACTCGTGCACGTAGCAGGTCGAGGTCGCTGAGGGACAGAAGCGACTTGAAGTAGGCGACTCGTTGCTTGGGTTCCGTCGAAAGGGCGTGTCGAAGGATGTGCTGCAACAGGACGGGAGCGCGTACCGGTGGGTCGGCCAGCATGAGTCCGACACTGGACAGGTCGCTGACCT
>JAUNRO010000441.1 GCA_030544185.1 Propionibacteriaceae bacterium
TGCCGAGGCTTTCGCGGGCCAGCTCCAGCAGCGTCATGCCGCGATACTGGCGCGCGGCATCTTCGAGCGGGAACAGCGTCGGGCTGTAGCGATGCAGAAGCGCGCTCGCCACCGCGTCGCGACGGGTGATGCGCTCATCACGGCCGCCGAGCGGGACCGAGACATGGGGGAAGGTCCGGGTCTCGTCGGACCTCGCGGCGACCTGATCGAGGATCAGGCGGCGGGACTCGTCGACGCTGACGCCGCGCTTCACCAGATCCTCCGCGAAGCCGCGCTCGAGGTTCAGACGGCCGGCCAGATCGTAGATGGTCGAGACGCGGTCACGCTCGGCCTCGCGGGCCCGGGTCGCGATGGCCTCCGTATCGGAAGCAGTGGGTGCATCGGGCACGGATGCCGACGGGTGCGTGCGCGTTGCGGCCGGGTCGGGCTGTGCCGGGGCCGCGACGGGCGGCTGGCGGGTCTCGGTGGCGACAGGGTCATCCCCCGCCATGACGGTGGTGTTCTCAGGCATGGATGCCTCCTTCTGCGAGCGGGTTTCGATGATCTCGATGGAATAGCCGACCGAGACGTTGCGGATGATGCCGTCGCCGATCAGGCCGAACATGCGATCAGCGGCCTGATCGAGCCCCTCACGGGGGAAACGGATGGTGGCGCGGCCCTCCTTGCCCTCGATCCAGGCGCGTTCGACGACGCCGACCTGCGAATGCGAGGACCAGACCGAATGGCTGTCGAGCGCCGGGGCCCCGGCATTGAGCCGCGTCAGATCCACCGCCCTGTCGCTGACCTCGAGGATCTCGTCGAAGGACACCGAGCTGTCCCAGCCGGTCCAGCGCCGCCGCCGGACGGCCGCGCCGGTGGTGAAGACCACATCGACCGAACGGGTTTCGGCATCGACACTCGCGGGCAGGATCGGCTCCCGCCGCAGCTGCATCGGCAGGGCGACCGGGGCCGCCATGATGGTCTCGGGCATGGCCCTATTCCTTTTCGGTTTCAGATGAGGGCGCGGCCGGGTCACTGGCCGGATCGCTCGTCTGCGCGCTGCCGGTCTTGGTGACGCGGCGCGGATCGCTGTCGAGGACCAGCCCCAACTCGTCGAGCCTGGCGTTGGTGGCGGCGATTTCCGCCAGCACCGCATCGGGATTGTGGCCCTGCCGGGCAATGGCCTGTGCCAAGGTCATGGTGCCGGAGCGGATCGCCAGAAGGTCGGCCATCGCGTCCTTGTAGGGATCGACGGCATCGAACTTCGGCGGCGACCATTCCACCGGCACGTCCGGCGTCGGGATCTGGCCCGCCGCCCATGCGGCCTCGGTGAACCAGCGCCAGACCGGCGCGCAGAGCATTGGAATGAAGATCTGCCATTGCACGGCGTCGATCTGGCGGCGGAACTCGACCAGCCCCGCCCGGATCGAGGAATAGTTGACCTGGCTGAGATCCCCGGTCAGCAACTCGTAGGGCACCCGGAACCCGGCAGAGATCGTGTGCAGGCTCGCCCGCTTGTATTCGCCATAGCCCCCCGTGGCGGACGGCTGGTTGAACCGGATGTCCTTGCCGCCGCGTGCATAGGCGATCAGCCCCGGTTCGAACTGCTCGACGCGGTTTCCATCCGCGTCCACCACGGAGGGCGCGATACCCTGCTGGGCCTCGTCATCACCGAAGACGATGGCGGTGACGCAGGCCTCGGTCTTCTTGCGGACCAGTTCGGCCACCTCATAGTCGTCGAGGTCCCGCAAACTGCGGATCACCGGCGCGCCCCAAGGAACGCCGCGCGCCTGCGTGCGCTGCTTCTCGTAGACATGGGCGATCTCGGTCGCCGGGACCGGGCGGCTCTGCAGACCGTTCTGCAAGGCGCCATAGGCGTCACCGGGGTGCTCGGCATGGAGCCAGTAGGCCCGGCGCTTGCCGACCGGGTCGAACTCGATCCCCTGGACCAGCCGTCCCGCGCCGATGGCGCCGGTCTTGGTGGCGTCGAGGAAGTCGGCCTCCAGCACCTGCAATTGCAGCGGCACGGGCAGGCCATCCGACGCCCAGCGCAGGCGGCGACGCACCAGGACCTCGCCCGCCTCGACCATCTCGCGGCAGATCAGCGTCTGCAACCCGTAGAAGTCGAGCTGGCCGTCGGCATCGCAATCCGCTGCCCAGCGGGCGAACAGCGCGTCGACCTTGCGGTCCAGCGCCTCATTGCCACTCGCGGCGCGCGGCATGATCCCGGCGCCGACGATGTTGTTGACGAGCACCGCAACGGCCTTCGCCGCATGCGGGTTGTTGCGCACCAGATCCCGCATCCGGTCGCGCAACAAGGCTCCTGCCACGCCGATCTCGGTGTCGGCTGATGAGCCCGGCGCGCGCCAGCCGTCCGTGCGACGTCCGCGCGCGGCGCCGTCATAGCCCCGCGTCAGGGTCTCGAAAGCCTGACGCGCCATCACGCGACGGGCGGCCATGCGCGGGGCCACC
>JAUNRO010000442.1 GCA_030544185.1 Propionibacteriaceae bacterium
CGATCCGGCCTCCCCGGCCGGTGTCGCGGGCCTGTTCTATGGCGGCGGCGTCGACCAGCTGTGGCGCCAGATCGTGGGTGCGCTGGCCGTCCTGGTCTTCTCCTTCGTGGTGACCTTCATCCTGGCCAAGATCCTGGATGCGACGATGGGTCTCAGGGTTCCCGCGGATGCCGAGGCCGAGGGCATCGACACCCGTGTCCACGCCGAGTCCGGCTATGACCTCAACCCGTTCGGCGGCCGGACCGGCAAGGGCGGCCTCGCCCAAGCCGGCATCGGGTCCAGCACACCCGCGGAGTCCCCGGAGTCCGAGTCCCTCAACCCGGAAGGCAGCATCAAGTGAAGCTCATCACCGCCATCATCAAGCCCCATCAGCTCGACCCGGTGAAGCAGGCCCTGGAGGCCTTCGGGATCGCCGGCCTGACGGTGTCCGAGGCATCGGGTTATGGCCGTCAGCGCGGCCACAGCGAGGTCTATCGGGGCGCCGAATATGAAGTCGAGTTCGTGCCCAAGGTCCGCCTCGAGGTCCTGGTCGAGGACGAAGACAGCGATTCTGTGATCAACGTGATCGTCAAGCAGGCCCAGACCGGCAAGATCGGCGACGGCAAGGTCTGGTCGGTCCCGGTCGACGACGTGGTCCGCGTCCGCACGGGAGAGCGCGGCCCCGCCGCGCTGTGACCGATGACCACCGCCAGCGCCCACGCCGCGCTCGCCGAGGTCATCCGGATCCGCAACGACACCGGCGCCCAGGACCCCGTCCCGGGCGCCGGTGTTCGGTGCCGGACCGCATTGGCCGATGCCATCCGACGGTGGCTGACCGAGCTCTGGCACACCACCGGCGCCCCCGGCCGTGGGGTGGCGCTGGCCTGCAGCGGCTCGCTCGCCCGGCAGGAGACCGGCCCGCGCAGCGACCTCGATCTGATCGTGCTCCACGAGCCGCGCATGCCGGCCAAGGAAGTGGCCCGCATCGCCGAACTCCTCTGGTATCCGATCTGGGATTCGGCCATCGCCCTCGACCACTCGGTGCGCTCGCTCAAGCAATGCCGTCAGATCGCCTCCGGCGACCTCAACGTTGCGGGCGCGATGCTCGATCTGTCGCCGATCGCGGGAGACACGGACCTGGTCCGGAGGGCCGCCAAGCAACTCGGTGAAGACTGGCGGGCCAATGCCCGCACGCGACTGCCCGAACTGCTCGCGCACATCGAGGAACGTCACGAACGGTTCGGTGAACTGGCCCAGATGCTCGAACCGGATCTCAAGGAGGCCAAGGGCGGGCTGCGGGACATGTCGGTCTTGCGCGCGATGACCGCGTCATGGCTGGCCGACCGGCCGCACGGGGCCGTCGACGAGGCCCACACGTTCCTCCTGGACGTCCGTGACACCCTTCAGCGGGTGACCGGGCGGCAGCGCAGCGTGCTCACCCAGCACGATCAGGCCGAGGTGGGGCAGCGCCTCGGATTCGACGATCCCGACGATCTGCTCAGCCGGCTCGGCACCGCCGCCCGCCGGCTCTCGACCGCCACCGCTGAAACCCTGCGCCGGGCGGGCCAGTCCCAGCGCGGCCGTCTTGCTCGTCGCGGACCCCGGCGTCCGGAGCTGGTCCCGCTGCACCCGGGTCTCTATGCCCATGACGGCGAACTCGTCCTCGGCCCGATCCGCGGTGGGTCGACGGAGGACCACGTCCTCCTGCCCTGGCGAGCGGCGGCGGTCTCCTCGATCCAGGACCTCCCCCTGTCCCCCGTCACCGCGCGCAAATTGGTCGAATGGCCGGCGCCGGACACCCCGTGGCCCGAGAAGGCACGGAGCCTCTTCGTCGACATCCTCCGCGGCCCCGGGCTGCTCCACACCTGGAACAGCCTCGACCTCGGCGGTGTCATCGACCTGTGGTTGCCGGAGTGGGTCGCGATCCGCGACCGCCCGCAACACAATCCGCTGCACCGTCACACCGTCGACCGGCACAGTCTGGAGGCCGTGCTGGAGGCGACCCGGTTGGTGGATCGGGTGAGCCGCCCGGATCTGTTGCTCGTTGGTGCACTGTTGCACGACCTCGGCAAGCGGCCCAATGTTGCCGATCACTCGGCCGAGGGCGCCCGGATCGTCCGGCCGATCGTCGAGCGGATGGGCTGGTCTCCCGCGGACCGCCGATTGCTGGAGCTGCTCGTGGCCGAGCACCTCACGCTGATGGCCCTCGCGACCGGCCGGGATCCGGCCGACCCGGCCACGGCGCACCGGCTGGCAGGGGTGATCGGTCATGATCCGTGCACGCTGCGGCTGTTGGCGGCACTGACCGAGGCCGACGCGCGGTCAGCCGGTCCACGAGCGTGGTCCACCGTCCGCTCCAGTTTGATGAAGGATCTCGTCGCGAGGACGGCGGCACATCTCGACCGGCCCGCCCGCAGCGCTGGCTGACCAGCCTCTGCCATCAATTTCGTGGCTGAGCAAGGGGCCCAGCC